>JBFMDV010000028.1 GCA_040753875.1 Candidatus Zixiibacteriota bacterium
GAGCTATACGTGATTACATCGACTCCCACAACCAGCACCCCAAGGCCTTCGTCTGGACCGCCTCGGTCGAGGCCATCATGAAGAAAATATCCAAATGTAAAGAAGCGTTAGATACAGGACACTAGAAGCCTCCTCTGGCACCAAGTTCCTCCCAATAGATTCTTCTGTATGCATCATCCCAGGAATTCGAATACGGAGCATCCATGATGTTGCCGTTGAGTAACCAGTTATATGTGTAGCTCCCATAGTAACTCAGTCCCATCGCTCGAGTCTGCCAAAGATGTGCCCGTTCTTCGTTAACCGTAGCTGGCGGGTGCCCCACCCGCTTGCGGGTGGGAATAGCCGTCAGCCGCCCCCCAAAACCCCACCTGCAAGCAGGTGGGCCACCCAGCTTTCCCCTAAAACACCGAAAACTTAAAATACTTTCTCGGGTTCTTTTCGATATCCGTGACCAGATTGTTAATCCGAACAATCAGGTTCGTCACTTCATTGTACAGCGCCGTGTCGTTCACCAGTAGCCCCATGTTCCCCGCCCGGCTGTTTATCTTTGCCGTGATCGAATCGAGCCGCGCGCTCGTTGAGGCCAACCTGTCATACAACGCCGGGTCATCCATCAGCTTGCCGACTGACCCTTTTCCTTCAGTGACTTGGCTGGTCAGCCGCTCGCTGAAGTTTCCGATTTTCTCAATTGATGACGTCAGCCGTTCCTGGTTCTTCTGCAAGTCACGTGTGAGAAGTGCCAGATCGGACAATAGGCGCGTCATCTGCTGATACAGTACCTTGTCCGTTGCCAACTGGCCAAGTGTTCCCTCACCTCGGTTCATGCGACCCAAAAGCGTATCCAGATTCCCGGCCAATGAGCCGGCTCTGTTCAGCGCCGTCTCCCCTGCTTTGAACATGGCGGCCGCTTCACCAACGTCGCGGGTGGCAATCACCTCGTTTTCTTTGACTAATTCAAGCCCTTTAGTCCCCGGAAAGATTTCGACATACTTGTCTCCAAGAAAACCGATAGTCCCAAGCGCGACCTCGGAGTCCTTTGTCAGCATATGCCAGACCGATTTCTTCACCCGGCAGGTCACTTTGACCTGGCGCAGAGAATCCAAATTTACAAACGTGACCGAGCGGACATTCCCCACTTCCACCCCGGACATCCAGACCGGCGAACCATTGACCAGCCCGTTCACGTTCTTGAAATAACAGATGAACATCCCCTTTGACTCGAAGATGGATGTTCCTCCGCCTGTCAGCGAGGCCCACATTGCGGTGGCAATGGCAAACATAACGAGGAGGCCGACTTTCAGCTTTCCCCAGCGAACTCCGATTGATCGTTTCATATATTTAGCCTTGTATTCTCACTCTATCGGCAGACAGATATTTTCCTATTCAGACACCCGGCGTGTGGTTGACGAACTTCCGCTCGGCCACAGCGGTAAACGAAGCCCGGAATGGTTCGAGAAAATCCTGCACGCGCCGGTCGACGGAATCTCGCAACCCGGCCAGGTCGCCATCGAACACCAACTCGCCCCCGTGAATCACGATAAATCGGTTGGCAATCGCCAGGGCATCGGCAATCTGATGGGTCACTACGATAGTCGAGATCGCCTTCTCCTTGGTCAGCTTGTTTATCAACCATAGAACATTCTCAGTTGACTGCGGGTCCAATCCGGTCGTGGGTTCATCGTACAGCATGATTTTGGGATTGGTGGAGAGCAGCGCCCGACCGATTGCCACCCGACGCTGCATGCCGCCGGATAGCTGTTCGGGCAGCTTGTCGACTATCTCATCAGCGTCCAATCCAACGAACCCCAGCATCTCCACCACTTTCTCTTCGATCTCGGCCCAGGTCATCTTGGTGTGCTCAAGCAGATAGTAACCCACGTTCTCGCCCACCGTAAGCGAATCGAACAGCGCGCCATCCTGAAACACCATGCCGATGCTCTTGCGGATCTCGCGTTTTTGTCGTTCCCGCATTACGCATATGTTCTCCCCGTCAATGATCACCTCGCCGCTCTGAGCGCAGACTAGGCCAAGGATGAGTCGGAGAATGGTCGACTTTCCCGAACCGGATGGCCCCATAATGACAGCCGATTCGGTCTGGTCGATTTTGAACGAGATATTCTTCAGCACCGACTTGTCATCATAGGAGAAGTTGACATTGCGCAGCTCGATCATAGGTACCCCTTGATGAACGAATAGATCACCTTGGTGATGAAGAAATTGACTATGAGGATCGTAATCGATGTCAGCACGACGGAATTGGTCGTCGCCTGGCCAACCCCTTTGGTGCCTCCTTCAGAAGAGAACCCCTTGTAACAGGAAATGAACGCGATGACAAACGAGAACAAAAACGGCTTGAACAGCCCCATGAACAGGTTGCCGAAAATAAGCCGTTCCCGTACCGAGGCCCAGTACATGGTGGAACTGACATGGGCGATAAACACCGCAATCACCCAGCCGCCGAGAATGGCGATAACATCGCAGACAACCGTGAGAACGGGAGTCATAATGATCAGCGATATCAGACGAGGCGTGGCAATCTTTCGAATCGGGTCTATGCCAAACGCCACCATGGCGTCGATTTGATTCGATGACTTCATAGCGCCGATCTCGGCCGTAATCCCGGCTGCAACGCGAGCCGCGATCATCAATCCGGTTAGTGTCGGTCCGAGTTCACGGACGATCGCAATGGCCATGATCCGTCCCAAATAATCCTTGGCGCCGAAATCGGCAAGCTCCTGCGAAAACGCCAGCGCGAATCCCTGCCCCGCGAAGACGCCCGTCAGAACAACCAGATACAGCGAACCGACGCCGATCAGGTACATCTGCTCGAATGTCTCGGGTATATAAAATGGACGGCCAAGCAGTGAGGCCAACATCCGCCCCGAGAAAAAAAACAACTGCTGGCTTTCGTAAGCGGTATTTTTGAGCCAGTTGTTTAGCGCCGAGAGAATGGAACAGTCCTTTCGTTTCCGGCCTATGGTAGGTCCCAAGTCGTTTGGCGTCAAGGTTTATCGGGCATCAGCCGCAGCCTGTCAATCATCCTCCTTACCTCTCGTTACAACTACTCCCTTCTAAAGCGAGTAACAATCGGTGTCGATACCTGAAAGACTGGTAATTCTACATGAGGGCGGCTATGCAAGAGAAACATATCAAACGGTGCGGCAACTGCGGTGTCTGGTTAACCGCAAGCGATTTCGTAAACAACCCGGACCTCGTGCCGATTGGCATGATGTTCATTGAAGACGATACGACGACCGCCTACTACATGTTTCAGCATGAAACACCAAACTGCCGTTCGAGTTTGGCCGTACCGGCAAATGAATTCAGGGAGTTCATTGTCGAGCCGGTTCCAGACCAGGTGCTGACACTCTCGGAGTGTTGCAAAGAACATTGTGTCAAGTTGAACGACCTCAGCAACTGCAAACAGCCCTGCTACTTTGCGCCGTTCCGTCGGTTTCTTTTTCAGATGATTGAGAAAAAGGGACGCGCGGCTGTCCCCGACATCGGCATCAAATCCTGGTAGAGGCCAAGACCCCGAACCACTTCCACAGTGGGTTGGGGTCCTGACCACAGACCCCGCGATTACGCCGAGGTTTTCTGCGGAGCCGTCTGAAACGAATACTTGTATCCCGCCCAGAGCGCAATTACCCAGAACAGAATATCCATCGGGGAAAATCCCGCTTTCAAAATCTCCCAGGCCAGACCCGGGGTCAACTGCGAGATGACATCGAAGATTCCCATTTGCTCCTGTTGCGCTATGAAGTGACAGGAGGTGAAGATATCACCGAGCGCCAGACCAAGAGCCGCGCAACCTGCCCCCACGAACCCGAACGCCTGATCCACGCCCTTACCCATTTCGCGCACGGCATAGCCGCAGAGAAACCCTATGCCGATCGCCACGATGCCGAGGTGGTAGTCGGTAACGACCGTGATGATTGCCCACGCGACCGCGCCAACTATGGCAGCGGCCAGACCGCCGAGAATCCCCTTGCCGAGACTTTGATCTCGCCGTAGGCGATCGAACTGCTGCTGCAAACGAAGTTGTTCGACCTGCCCCTGGCCAGGTGTCGGTAGATTAGGTTGTGGAAGCCCTGACGACGGCGGCAAAGTGCCTGTCTGGCCCTGATTGGGTTTGTGAAAATCCATGACTTTCTCCTCCAAGATGAGAGGTGATGAATGCCGGCCGAGCATTCCCGTGACTGTCAGCCGGTATTATCATAGTATCGGAAACTGGAGGTGGAAAGTAAACGATCATCCTAAGGGCCTGGCAGACGGGCGAGGCTGTCCCAAAAGTCGCAACCCCAGTTGCGTCAGTTCTTGCGACCTCGATGCAATCGGGGTCGTGTGAACTGACGCCCTTTGTCTCCAATGAGATACGGCGTTAGGTCACAACCCCGACTTCCTCGGCGTCAGGACCTGACACAACTGATGTGCAGCCTTAGGGACGGCCTCCGCGGTCTGTCCACAAAGCGTAATCACAATGAAGATTACTTGATCGGGATGCGGTTCCCGTTCCTGGCCAGCCAACTGTCAAACGTCTGAAGATCCGGGTTGAGAATTTTCGCCGTCTCAGGTTGGCGCACGCCGCAGAAGTATTCCTCGAAGTCACGCTTGAACTGGAACATATTCCCCAGGTCATCGGCTCCGGGAAAGCCGAAACTCCGGTATACTTCGGGTTCGACTGCGTTGTACCGGACCTCTTTGCCAACAGCTTTGCTGAAGGCGGCCGCCATCTGCGTGCCGGTGAGATGCTCGCCGGCGATGCCGACCGTCTTGCCGATATACTCCTGCCCCTTCTTGAAGATGCCATAGGCACACCTGCCGATATCTTCGGCTGCGATCCCGGGCAGTTTCTTGTCTCCCATTGGGAACGTGATGGCGAACGAGCCGCTTTGATCCTTCTGCGGACCCATGCCGAAATGAATGAAATTATCCCAGTAGAACGAGGTGAGCAGAAAGGTTGTCGGGACTCCGACCTGCGCAAATGCTTTGTCCGCCTCACCCTTGCCGTCGAAATGCGGCACTTTGTACTTTCCCTGAAGGGTAGGCATCCGGTTGTCATCGAGCGGCACCCACTTGCGGGTGTCCTCCAGAGTTGACCAGATGACATGTTTCAGACCGGCCTCTTTGGCGGCCTCAGCCATCGAACGGGCCTCCGCTACCTCTTTTTCGGCTGAAAAATGATCCCAGAAAAACGTTACGCAGAACGCTCCGTACGCGCCCTTGAAAGCGCGTTTCAAACTCCCGGGATCATCCACGTTCACGGCAACAACTTCGGCGCCGAGCTGCGCGAGTTCCTTCGCCTTGTCCGAATTTACATCGCGGGTGAGCGCTCGCGCGATGAACCCGCCGGTCCGGTCATTCAAGATAGCGCGAACCAACCCGCCCCCTTGAGCACCGGTGGCGCCGACAACAGCGATGATCTTCTTCTCACTCATAACTATCCTCCATGCGGTTTCCGGCAGGCCCGGAGAGGCCGGCCACTGTTTTCATGGATGGTTAAACACCAGTGCTCGGGCCGGCGTTCCCTGCCAGAGGCACAATAGTGGACTGTGAAGGTCCGCTCTTGGGATACTTACTGAGATTTCAGGTAGCGCGCCTGTATGATCCGACGGTGGTGGAGCTCGTGCCCGGCTATTATCCACGCCAGCGCCCGCACACTCACCGCGAACCCGCTGGCGGTTCCCTTGCGGGACCAGGCTTCATCGTCAAGGTGCGTGAACAAGTCTACTGAGGCGGCGCGAACATGCTCGAATTCGGTCAGCAAGACCGGAAGCGGCCGCTGTGAAAACTTCGCCACCTTCACATAGTCATCGTGTTCAAAACTCGCCAGTGCCGTTCTGTCAGCCCGGGCGATCCGAAGCGCCCGATAGGCAAAGACGCGCTCGGCATCGATCACATGCCCGAGAATCTCTTTGATGTTCCACTTCTCGGGAGCATAGGAGTACATCGCTTGCTCATCGGACAGGCCGGAGAACAACGCGCGGGCATCGGAAACCTGGTCTGACAATGTGGTTAGAATGTCACCATGTGATATGGCAGTGATATACTTCCCGTAGTAAGGGGCATATTCGAACTGATCAGGGGCGGTGGATCGGAATTCTGGTGTCATGCGCGGTTTTCTCCTTCAGCCCCCTTATACCGAGAAGTAACTTCAATTCTCCGCCCAACGCAAGTGGAATGCACATGTAGCCCGAGGTGTATCCCACCTGCTTCAGGTGGGTTCCTAGTTCTCACCCAAACTCAATCGACCCTATCGCCTCAGTCCCGAACACCGTTTCCCCTTTCGTGGCTGCACCTGCACGAAGTGATTGACGAATTCGCCCAAATTGCCTATGTAGCCCCAAACATAGACCAGGAGGAACCATGGCAGAGAATGTCGCCAACGAATTGATCACCAGGCAGATATTCCCGATTCTGCAAGAAACTTTCGAGAAAGTTGAGGGGATTTATCTCGACCGAGGAACATCGCTGTGCGAGACGCTGGACACTCTATCCGCGGCTGAGGCATCGCGTCCCACCACGCCGGGCGGCACGAGTATTGCGGGGCATGTGGAACATATCCGGTTTTACCTTCGCGTGATGAACGACTACATGGATGGCAAGTTCTACGAGAAGCTGGACTGGAAACAGAGCTGGCTGGTTCACACGGTGTCGGAGCAGGAATGGACGGAACTTCGGCAGCGCGTTCGGGACGATTACCGGGGACTTCTGGCGCACCTTCAGAGTTTCCCGGACTGGAACGACGAGCGTCGATTGGGTGGGGTGATAGCGGTAGTGGCGCACACCGCCTTCCACATCGGCGCAATCAGACAGATGGTGAAGGTGGTGAGGGGATGACGGCTGTCACGTCAAACCGTACAGAGTGCCCCACAGCTTGCGGCTTGTTGAAAAACTATGCTTTTCTGAAAACAAGAGCAACTGTTCGTTGTGGCGGGCCTTGCGGCCGCAAGGTATGTCATCGCCGCACTTCGACTTCGGCTCAGTGCGACGACGATAGAGCGCACTTGCACTGAAGTGCGGCCGTGTGACCCGCCACTTTTTCAACAGGCCCCTTGCTGTGGGACCGTGTGGAGCTGCGGTGTCGAGTTTTTTCAGTCGCGCTGCCGAATGCCCAGAGTAGCTCGCTTCGGAACTCAACCTGCGACACTGGCAGAACCAGAGGCGGTTCTGCCGATAGCGTCATGGTGAGGTGATTCCACCGAAGGCGGAGGCGACGTGACAATCCTTTCCGTCGCGTCGAGCGCAGTCGAGACGCGGGCTATCGGCCTATCGGTTTGCCGCCGGTTCTCGTCTTCGCTCGAACCGACGACAGGGGCGCTGACTGGATTCAGGCTCTCGGCGGCCGGAATTACAACGGTGGGTATCCGGTCACACCGTCTGCCAGTCGGCAGAAGGGAGGGCCCGATACAACGGTGGACACCCACCGCAAGCGGTGGGGTACCCCATCCCCTTGGGGTGGGTTTGGATAAACGGCAGACCTCCCGGTCTGCCGACCTTCGGCATGAAAATAGAAAGAGGCGACTTGAGGAAGTCGCCCCTTTTGCACCTCAGCGGTTAATCGAACCTGTTGGTCCTCTTTACCGTCACGTGTCTTATGGACACGACGGCAAAACGATTGCCCCTCCAAACAGGAAATCGATTAACATCTGCAGATCAGATATGTCAATAGCACCCGATGTATCGACATCGTTCTCCTCGAAGCACGGTGAGATAGCGCCACCGAAGAACAGATAATCGACCATGGCCGACAGATCCGAAATATCAACGATATCCGCCGGGTCACCATCGACATTGCCCGTTGTGCCGGTGCAGCAACAGACCTGCGACGTGCACGCAACTCCTTGTGGCTTCGGTTTGCCGCCCAGGATGCGACAGCATTCCGGATCCAACATGACACACTGACCTGTGGGCAGGCAGCATGCCTGCAACGGCGCACAGAGTCCTGTATGCGGAGTCCCGCCCTGCAGTGCGCAGCAAACCGGATCCATGTTGACACACTGGCCGTTTGGCAGACAGCATGCCTGAGGTGTGCTACAAGTAGCACCCGGTTGTGGCTGGCCCCCCTGGGCCGTGCAACAGAGCGGATCCAGCGTCACGCACCGGCCATCCGGGAGGCAACATGCGACTGGGGTAGTGCACGTAGTACCAGCCCCCTGTGGCTGGCCGCCCTGCATGAGGCAGCACACCGGGTCCATCATGGCACACTGGCCGCTTGGCAGACAGCACGCCTCAACAGCGCTACACAATGCTCCGGGCTGCGGCTGCCCACCCCGCTGCATACAGCAAACAGGGTCGATCGTGACGCACTGACCGGTGGGCAGGCAGCAAGCGACCGGGCTGGTACAAAGGGTTCCAGCCGGTTGCGGTTGACCACCCTGGAGCAAACAGCAGCGCGGATCGACATTCACGCACTGGCCATTCGGCAGACAGCAGGCCTGCGGCGGGTCGCACACAGTCCCGTCCCCCTGATAGACGCCGCCCAGAATAGTCTCGCAGGTTACCTGATCGGTAACGGTACACTGCAAGACGCCGACCGCATCCGGATAGCAGCAGGCTCCGGTCGGCGCTGTAGGAGCTCCGCCGGTGATGACGAATGAGAGATCCAGCGACTGCGGCTTCGGCCGACACTGGTGAATAATCAGTCCCTGAATTCTCACGTTCCGCCCCTGCAACAGATCTATGGAGACCCATTCCGGATTGTAGTTGGGCACAACCAGGTCGAATTCGTAGTGCCCCGGCCCAAGCGTACCTCTTATGTCACGTGCGATCATAATCGACTCGTCCGTTCCCGGAAGCGGCGGAATTCGCGGCTGCGGTGGAGGGTTTCCGTCGATTGACCAGATATCGGTGGCAAAGTTGATCGCAAATATGACGGACGACGGGAAAGTCGGGTTGAACGGAAAGATGTCGAACGCGACATGAATCTGCTTGAACCTGGTGGTGTCATACGGATGGTCGTAAAACCAGATATTCCACCAGCCCGAGGGGTACTGGTACCATCCCAGGCCGTATGCGTCGGTGCCCGAACCGCCGGCGAAGTTACCGTTTTCATCGAAGGCGGCATCGTAGTCGTTATTGATCGGCGGAGTCGTGTCGCGCGGTTCGTAGAGATCGATCCAATTGTAATCACTCAGAGTCGCCCATACAGCGTCATCGTTCCAGTGGTTTCTGGTAGATTTCCACCCCCACTGCACCGTAACCGGGCCGGGCTGCAAGACCGCCGAGACGTTCAGCCAGTAGATTGTTCCGGAGTCCTGATGGAACCAGTCAAGCGTGTCAAGAAAGATGTTGTACTGAAAGTACTGCTGGTGGTCGTTCGCGAGCACTTCCCCGATACTCGGGTCGTACCAGCCCTCGGGAGTCTGCGCCGTCACGGGGAGGGTGATGAAGTTGAATATCTGTCGTTCCCAGATAACCGGTCCGGGGCGGCTGTACGGAATGGTTGGAGGATTTTTGGGAATGTCCTGGTGAATGCTGACGATGAAATACTGAATCTGGCCCTCGATGTCGTTCTTCCATGAGCCCCAGAAGTGGATGTCCTTCACCCAGCCGGTCTCCGAACACATCCAGTCATCGGCGAGAACCACCGGCGCGGTTGCATTGACATCCCAGCCGGCCTCATCCGGCAATTGCGGGAAGTGCATCTTGTGACCATCGCTCGGTACCCAATCCGCGACTGCATACAGAACTCCGAGGGCGAGAATACAGACCAAGGCAAGCATCACGCGAGCAGGTGCTCTATTCCTCGTTTTCATAGTAACTCCAATAGTTTGCAGCTATATGGTTTGTTTCCTTTCCAAGTGGGTTCGCTGTCAAATAGCACAGCGGCGGGCGGACCATGTACGCTGACCATATCGGTGCGACCTTGAGCTTGAGATTAAATTATACTGTGAAAACCAGTTTGCTCTGAAACAACAGAGAAATCAGACGCGGAATTCGAGATGTTCGAGTGCGAGTCTCAGAGCATCGCCCAGATGTCAGTCAATGTGCTTTAATGTAAACTATTCCGGTCTATATTGTCAAGGCTTTTTTCAGGAGAGGTGAAGCAAATGCCGGGGGGCTTCGTGCCGCACCTACCAGGTGCGTTTGCTGCAAGCGAACCCGGCAACGTCAAAGTCTGACGGCGTGTGTTCGATCACCCAAGAGGTCACGGAGAATTCTCACCTTTCAGGTGAGGTACAGGCACGGTTCGTGCCGCACCTGCAAGGTGCGTTTGCTCTGAGCAGAACCGGAAATTTCACTGACAGTATCTGTCAGTCCCCCCTGATAGTTTGTTTCCGTGACGGTAAAGCACTTCGAACACGATGGACGAGCCCGGTTTGTGACATTCAGCACACACCGCCGGTTGCCGATGCTCACCAACAACGTATTTAGAGGCGCTGTGGCCGCATCGATCGAATCGGTCTGCCGACAGACGAACTGCCAGTTATTGGCATGGGTCGTCATGCCTGAGCATGTGCATCTCGTGCTTGTCCCACCGCTTGATGTGAAGATCGGGGCGGTAATTGGAGAAATCAAGAAACGCTCAGCGAAGATTATTCACGAGGTACTCGTGCGTCACAACAGCCCTTTGCAACAGCGACTCACCATCGTCCGCGACGGCGAGCCGAGGTTTGTATTCTGGATGAGGCGATGTTTTGATTATAATTGCCGGACTGAGGAGGGAGTGCGTCGAGCCATCGCCTACTGCCATTGGAACCCTGTCAAGAGAGGGATGGTGCGGGCTCCAGAGGACTATGTTTGGTCGAGCGCCAAGTGGTATGGGGACGGCGCAGATGTAGAATAGAGATTGTGATTCTGTGAAACATCTCGTTCTTGCGCGTGTGCGAGAGATTGCGTGACGGACGGAGAATACACACCTTTCAGGTGAGGCACAGGGCAAGGCCACCAGTTTCTTCTGACCCCAGTGCGGATGCGCCGATCGAGCCTCGACGATAGCCTCTTCGATCAATGCCGACACCGCACGAGGCGAGTGATGAGGAACGCGCGATCGGTCCTGCAGTCCCGCATCCCGTCCTCCTCATACCGCCGAACCCACTTGTAGCTGGTCTCACGGCTGACGCTTCGTGCCGCACCTACCAGGTGCGTTTGCTGCAAGCGAACCCGGCAACCTCAAAGTCTGACTGTGCGTGTTCGATCACCCAAGAGGTCACGGAGAATTCTCACCTTTCAGGTCAGGCACAGGCTTCGGGTTCCGCGCTACGTGACATTTCTCGGCTGGAATCTGACCCCACCGCAAGCGGTGGGGCACCGAGTGACGCCTCTGCGCTTAAATATGAGACAGTCAGAGAGTATGGCTTCGTGCCGCACCTACCAGGTGCGTTTGCTGCAAGCGAACCCGGCAACCTCAAAGTCTGACTGTGCGTGTTCGATCACCCAAGAGGTCACGGAGAATTCTCACCTTTCATGTCAGGCACCGCGGCCGGCAACAGATCCCACATCCCACCATGAATAGTGGGCCACCGGCCTGAATTAGTCGTCATACGGTAGTAACACTTCCACGGATTACTCTGATTTGCCCAAAATCAAGCACTGCAATTACACAAACCCTATTCATAGTGTAATGCTCCCTATTTAGCCAGCGTTTTCTAAGAGAGTCCTCGTGGTCAGGTTATAGGTTTCTTCGACCCGGTTGGGGGTCCGGTATCCCAGCGCCGAGTGTAACCAGGTCTCGTTATAGGTTTCGATCCACTGGTCGAGGGCGGCCGATAGTTCATGTGGGTCGCGCCATTCCCGTAACCAGATCAGTTCCTCTTTGAGCGCCCGCATCATCCGCTCAGTGACGGCGTTTCCTTTCGGGTTGTTGTAGCTGGTGAAGGCCTGATGAATCCCCAATAGCTTCGTGCCGCACCTACCAGGTGCGTTTGCTGCAAGCGAACCCGGCAACCTCAAAGTCTGACTGTGCGTGTTCGATCACCCAAGAGGTCACGGAGAATTCGCACCTTTCAGGTGAGGCACCGGGGCTATGACGGGGTCTTGACCTACACGACTCTCTCGAATCAGCGGGAGGGTCCGTTGAAACATAGAGTGTAGCGGTCCAGTATGCAAATGGAAAGTGCGTGGGCTTAGAGGTAGGGACCTGGTTAGTAATCAGTAAGTCGGGGAAGCCGGCCACGCACAGGACAAGATAGCACACCGTTAATCGGAGCAACCGACCGCGAGGCGGTGGGCCACCCGACCCAGCGGTGTCCCATGGCTTATTTGGGTTCGTTTTTGGGTCTGCTTCGGCGTATCTTGTTGTCGCACAATGACCGATTGGGTTCGTTTTGTTGTTTTTCAAATTTCGCAATGCACTTCTTTCCCGTGGCTGCATGTGTGAACGGACAAGTTTCGCCACAGAAGGGGGGGCAAATCAATGTCAGTACAAAGTCTGTAGGGAAAGTGCGGCAAAGGGGCGGGCCACTGGCTGGCGGAGAATGGATAGAAGAATCTCAATTTCCCTCTTGACACGTGGGGAGTGGGTATTCGTTATATTTAAATAAGACGAGGGATCGACCTCGGGAGGTTTTTATGGACATGGGAATGAAGGTCGCAAGTGTGACACGCACTCTGGCTTGCGCGGTAGTCGGCATACTCCTGCTCTCGTGCAGTGACGGGCCGACAAGACCGAGACCGCCCCAGAAGGAGTATCCGTTCTATTTCAGGGCGAACGCGTTTACTTATTATCGCTTCCATCCGGTCTCAAAACAGATAGACACAATCGTACTGCCATATCGTTCGTTTCCAAACATTGCGGTGTCGACTGATGGTAAGCGGCTTTACATACCATATGGGAATTCCACCGTGGTTGTGGGCACCGACTCGTTTGCCTTCATAGCGGAATTACCCTACCCCAGTACTGGTGGTGTGGCAGTTTCTCCAGACGGCAAGTTGGTGGCAATACAAGGCACTGATCTGAATATTCTGCGCACATCCGATTACTCGGTTGTATACACAGATACGACCAGCTCGGAGTTGGTGGGGGATTTCTCGGCTGATGGCAGGCACTTCTATGGCAGGGGGGATTGTCAGCATATCTACAAACTCAATCCTTACAACGGCATTCGGGAAGTTGAAATGCAATTCCCCTCAGAATGTGTCACGAGGTTTGTACCGTCAATTGACGAGACCAAGTGGCTACTCTATCTACATGTCTCGACTTTCGACCATTTCTTCCAGGTCTACGACGTTGCGAGCGATTCAATAGTGTTCAGCCTGTATATCACACCGGGTCAGGGCTGGATTGTTGTCACTTCTGACGGCAGGTACGCATTCATATCAAATCCGGGAACACCCTTGTTCGGTCCTCCTCCTCCATCATCGTTTCTGATGTTTGATATTCAGAACAACGTCCTCTACAAAGAGATTGACACGTATGGCCTGATAGGGGACAGCATCCGAGACTACCTGCCGATTGGCGCGATGGCTGTCTCACCCGATGGGAAGATACTGGTGGCAGCCCGAGCGTACGCGGCGGGAAACGGCGATTTCATAGTGTTTGATATTCAGACAGAACTTATCACAGAGAACTACTTCGTGGGCAGTGCGGCGGCACTGGTTTGGATTACGTGTCAGGCTGCACCCTAAAGGAATGGAGGTGTAGAATGAGGGTCGAGAGGTTCATCTGGTTAGTGTCGGTCGTGATAGCAGTACTTGCGGCTGGCATTCGCGCGCAGTTCTATCACGGTACTGATGGGATGGTACCTTTGGGGATCGATTCGACAAAAGTGGTCGTCAAATTTGATATTGGATCTTCTCAGCAAGACGTATTGTCACGGATTGCCCGGATTGTCTCGGCTGTCCCGGATACGAACATGCTTCCGGGATTTGTGGCGTGTTCATTGTCCGTTACGGACGGTTGCACGGCATTCCTGGATTCGCTAAACGGAGTTGAGGGGATATACCTCGGGGAGCCATATTACTACTTCGAGAGCGGTCTGGCGGCGCCGGTCGGCGAAACGTTTGTTGCGGCGTTCAACCGTGACCTCTCCCAGTCGCAGATCGACAGCATTAACCTTCGGTATCGAGTTGTCATTGACCACGCGTTGGAAGGGATCGACAACGTATTCATTCTTCGGAACACCGATTCTTCAGGGTACCGACTATTAGATATCACGAATCTGTACCATGACCTGCCGGAAACCCGTTACGCTGATCCCCAGTTCGGAATTCAAGCGCAGCCGATGGCATACAAGCTGTTCGACTATTATCATCCATATCAGCCGCACACCAAGAAAGTAATCGGTACATTCAATAGCGCGTCGGTCTGGGACTTTGCTGGCCTGACTAACCCAGTTACAGTGGCAGTGATCGACGATGGTGTTAACTCGCACGAGGATTTGCCGGCTTCCCGTTTGCTTGCGGGACGTGATTTCTATCCTCCCGGCGGTGGGGATTATAACCCTCAACCCGGGGCACTGCAGAGCCACGGCATATCGTGCGCCGGCATAATAGGAGCTTCTCACACGACTGACAGCTTGACAGGGACGCAGACAAGCAGCGGAATATTGTCTCTTAACCCGTACGTAAAGATTCTACCTGTGAAGATATTTTCCGATGAGGGCGATGGGATGACGGCGGAGGAAGATGCTCCCGCAATCTATTGGGCGTACGAGAATGGCGCAGACATACTTTCGTGCAGTTGGGGATTTTTGCCAGGTACTGATGATCAAACTCTCAACGACGCGCTTCACGCGGCATACGACAATGGTCGCTTTGGGCGTGGCTGCCCAGTGATATTCAGTTCCGGGAACAATGATAACAAATTCCCTGTGTCGTATCCGGCCCGATTACCTTTTTGTTTCGCCGTCGGCGCCACGCATTTGAACGACACCCGCTGGGAGTACAGCAGCTAGGGGGCTGACCTTGACCTCATGGCGCCAAGCGGCAATGTGTGTCTGCGGGGGGACGTCTGGACTCTGGACCAAATGAGTACTACGGGATTCAATCCGAATGTGGATTCACTTTGTGGTTCCTCTATCACCTGGAATTGCAGCAGCCCCAATGATTTCGACTACGATTGTCATTTCGGTGGGACTTCTGCTGCCTGCCCGGTTGTGTCCGGCACTGCCAGCCTTCTTTTGTCGAGAGACTCGATGCTCACGTCTGACCAAGTTTATGATATCCTCCGTTACTCGGCCGTGCCGCTTGGTGTGACGGTGCCGAATGATACGTTCGGCTATGGCCGGGTCGATGCCTTTCGGGCTGTGCTGTCGATTTCACACGGCGACGCCAACAATGACGGCGCCATTGAAATAGGCGACCTCACTGCCATCGTTGATTACGTCCTTCTTAACGGTCCAGATTTCTTTCCCAGTCACCTGCTTGGAGATTGCACCTGCGACGGCTTGGTCGACATTTCAGATATCCAGCTTTTGGTCGATTACGTGATGCTCGGAATCGGGGACCCGCCCGTTAAACCGTGCTACGAGTTCTGACTCAGCGCTTCTGTTAAGGTACAGGTGTCGGATTACACTTGTCTACGTTTGGCTGGATGAGCAGGGAGTGACGGGAGACGACCAAAACAAAAAAACCCCCTCTTGCGAGGGGGTTTGATTTACCCCGGCGGCTTTCTACTCTCCCACACCCTCTCAGGTGCAGTACCATCGACGTTGACAGGCTTAACTGCTGTGTTCGGAATGGGAACAGGTGTGACCCTGTCGCTATCGCCACCGAGAATATCCGTGGCCTGCGGCTGAGATTGCTTCGGCGAAGCGCCTCGCAATGACACGGTGTCGGACCATGCAGGCCGTAACATTCTGATAGCAGTAAGAGATACTCGAGGTATCGCCCAAGAGGCGGCGCGAGGGTACGCATGCCGGGATGCGCTTTCAAGTAGGAGTCGCAAACTTTCTAACCGAGATTGCTTCGGCGAAGCGCCTCGCAATGACTCGGTAGTAGAAATTTTACGATTAAGCCGCACGACCGATTAGTATCACTCGACTAAACGCATTACTGCGCGTACATCTGTAACCTATCAACCTGGTCATCTTCCAGGGGTCTTTAGAGGCTTGCGCCTGGGAAACATCATCTTGGAGTGGGCTTGGTACTTAGATGCTTTCAGCACTTATCCCTTCCCAACGCAGCTACCCTGCGATGCAACTGGCGTCACAACAGGTGCACTGGAGGTTGGTTCAACCCGGTCCTCTCGTACTAAGGTCAAATCTCCTCATGTTTCCTACGCCCGTATCAGATAGGGACCGAACTGTCTCACGACGTTCTAAACCCAGCTCACGTACCACTTTAATTGGCGAACAGCCAAACCCTTGGGACCTTCTCCAGCCCCAGGATGTGATGAGCCGACATCGAGGTGCCAAACCCCCTCGTCGATATGAACTCTCGGAGGAGATAAGCCTGTTATCCCCAGAGTACCTTTTATCCGTTGAGCGACGGCATTTCCATGCACAACCGCCGGATCACTAACACCTGCTTTCGCATCTGCTCGACTTGTCTGTCTCGCAGTTAAGCTCCCTTATGCGTTTACACTCTACAGCCGATTACCACCCGGCTTGAGGGAACCATTGCGCGCCTCCGTTACATTTTGGGAGGCAACCGCCCCAGTTAAACTACCCGCCTGACACTGTCTCTGCGCCTGTTTCACGACGCGAGGTTAGATATTCGATAGCATGAGGGTGGTATTTCACCGGTGGCTCCACCGACCCTAGCGGGCCAGCTTCAGTGCCTCCCACCTATGCTACACACACGGTACCAAACACCAATGTCAGGTTATAGTAAAGGTTCACGGGGTCTTTCCGTCCCGATACGGGTAAGCGGCATCTTCACCGCTGCTACAGTTTCGCCGGGGCCCACGTAGAGACAGTGCCGCAATTGTTATACCATTCGTGCAGGTCGGAATTTACCCGACAAGGAATTTCGCTACCTTAGGACCGTTATAGTTACGGCCGCCGTTTACTGGGGCTTCAATTCAATGCTTCACCTTGCGGCTGACATCTCCTTTTAACCTTCCAGCACCGGGCAGGTATCAGTCCCTATACGTCGTCTTGTTAGACTTAGCAGAGACATGTGTTTTTAGTAAACAGTCACCGCGGCCATTTTACTGCGGCCACGTTCGGCTTCATAAGTAAATATGTTACCTACTAGTGGCACTCCTTATCCCGAAGTTACGGAGTCAAATTGCCTAGTTCCTTTACGTGAGTTCGCCCGAGCACCTTAGGATACTCTCCTCGCCTACCTGTGGCGGATTGCGGTACGGATTGCGGAGCAACTGGCACAGAGGTTTTTCTTGGCAGCCTGATTAGAGTCAGTTCTGGTCTAGGACCACCCCATCACCTCTCGGCGTTAGGACCGTGGATTTGCCTGCGATCCCCGCCTACGGGCTTAGACCGGCACAACCGATGGCCGGCTGACCTTTCACTTCTGCGTCACCCCATAGCTCATAACGTCTCTCCACAAGTACAGGAATTTTAGCCTGTTTACCATCATCTACGCCTTTCGACCTCGACTTAGGTTCCGACTAACCCTGGGAGGTTTAGCCTTGCCCAGGAAACCTTAGGCTTACGGTGTGCAAGTTTGTGGTCTTGCATTCTCGCTACTCGTTCCGACATAATCCCTTGTCTATCGTCCAGCCACTCTCGCGAGTAACCTTCATGCGACAGACAATGCTCCCCTACCACTCCGCCTTGCGGCGGAATCCAGAGCTTCGGTGCCATGCATAGTCCCTTGAATTATCGGCGCAGAGCCACTAGACTAGTGATCTGTTACGAACTCTTTAAATGATGGCTGCTTCTAAGCCAACATCCTAGCTGTTTAAGTAGTTCCACATCCTTTACCACTGAGCATGACTTAGGGACCTTAGCTGCTGGTCTGGGTTGTTTCCCTCTCGGCGATGAAGCTTATCCCCCACCGCCTGACTCCCGGAGAACATTTTACGGCATTCGGAGTTTGATTGGGTTTGGTAGCCTTGTAGGGCCCCTAGCCCATTCAGTGCTCTACCTCCGTAAAACTTATATCCGAGGCTAGCCCTAAAGCTATTTCGAGGAGAACCAGCTATTTCCAAGTTTGATTGGCCTTTCACCCCTATGCACAGCTCATCACCCAGCTTTTCAACACCGGTGTGTTCGGACCTCCAGCTCCTGTTACAGAACTTTCATCCTGGCCATGCATAGATCACTTGGCTTCGGGTCTACTCCCTGCCACTAATCGCCCTATTCAGACTTGCTTTCGCTACGGGTCCGCAAGTGTTTTGCTTACCCTTGCGACAGAGAAGTAACTCGCCGGATCATTATTCAATAGGCACGCCGTCAGTCCGGAGACTCCGAAGAGTCACCATTCCTCCGACAGCTTGTAGGCACACAGTTTCAGGTACTATTTCACTCCCCTCACGGGGTACTTTTCACCTTTCCCTCACGGTACTGGTTCACTATCGGTCACAGATAAGTATTTAGCCTTGCCAGATGGTCCTGGCGGATTCGGACAGGATTCCTCGTGTCCCGCCCTACTTGGGAGACTCACACGAAGCCATCAGCATGTCGGTTACGGGCCTGTCACCCTCTCTGACGGACCTTTCCAGATCCTTCACCTATACAGATGGTTTGTAACTTCGCAGCTCGTCTGACACCGAGCCGAGTGGTTCCCACGACCCCGGAGGCACAACGCAGTCAGGCTTTAACGTGCCGTCCGGTTTAGGCTGATCCCCGTTCGCTCGCCGCTACTGAGGGAATCACGGTTGTTTTCTCTTCCTGCGGGTACTGAGATGTTTCAGTTCCCCGCGTTCGCGTCAGACACCTATGGATTCAGTGCCTGATGACCAGGAATGACCCTGGCCGGGTTGCCCCATTCGGAGATCTCCGTTTCAGAGGTTGTTTGCACCTACACGGAGCTTATCGCAGCTTACCACGTCCTTCATCGCCTATCTGTGCCAAGGCATCCGCCGTGTGCCCTTAGTAGCTTAATCGAAAACCTACTTGGAAGAGCATTCCTTCGGCATACGCATTCCTGCGCAGCCTTTTGGAAGATACCCTTGACGTATCTCTTTACTACTATTCAGTTGTCAAAGAACCGTTGATGCCCGAAGGCATCGTGTATCGGTTATGATACAAAGTTACGTTTTTGCAAATCTGGAGATGACCGGGATCGAACCGGTGACCTGTGGCTTGCAAAGCCACCGCTCTCCCAACTGAGCTACATCCCCGACCGAATCAATGGGCCTAAATGGAATCGAACCATTGACCTCGCGCTTATCAGGCGCGCGCTCTAACCATCTGAGCTATAGGCCCAGAATAACAAGTCGATCTGCTCGCCTGAAAGGCGCCGGATAACATTTGTATGTAAATAGCCCGCCGAAGACCGGCGATCCGGTCCGGAGGTGAATTCGTGTCGCTCGACCATCGATGGTGCCGACCGGTGGGGTCGGGCATCACACCGTGCTCCTTAGAAAGGAGGTGATCCAGCCACAGCTTCCGCTACGGCTACCTTGTTACGACTTAGCCCCAGTCGTCAGTATCACCTTAGGCGTCGCCATCCTTGCGGTTAGGCAAACGACTTCGGGTGCTCCCAACTTCCGTGGCTTGACGGGCGGTGTGTACAAGGCCCGGGAACGTATTCACCGCTGCCTGCTGATCAGCGATTACTAGCGATTCCGCCTTCATGGAGTCGAGTTGCAGACTCCAATCTGAACTGAGGCCGGTTTTGGGGATTGGCTCCACCTTGCGGTCTTGCAACCTTCTGTACCGGCCATTGTAGTACGTGTGTGGCCCTGGGTGTAAGGGCCATGAGGACTTGACGTCATCCCCACCTTCCTCCGGCTTGTCACCGGCAGTCTCCGTAGAGTTCCCAGCGTTACCTGATGGCAACTACGGACGAGGGTTGCGCTCGTTGCGGGACTTAACCCAACACCTCACGGCACGAGCTGACGACAGCCATGCAGCACCTGTGCACGGGCGCCCGAAGGCGAGGCCGGCTTTCACCGACTGTCCCGTACATGTCAAACCCAGGTAAGGTTCTGCGCGTTGCTTCGAATTAAACCACATACTCCACCGCTTGTGCGGGCCCCCGTCAATTTCTTTGAGTTTCAATCTTGCGATCGTACTCCCCAGGCGGGGTACTTAATGCGTTAGCTGCGGCACCGAGGGGGTCGATACCCCCGACACCTAGTACCCATCGTTTACCGCTTGGACTACCAGGGTATCTAATCCTGTTTGCTCCCCAAGCCTTCGCGCTTAAGCGTCAGTATCAGTCCAGAGAACCGCCTTCGCTACCGGTGTTCTTCCAGATATCTACGCATTTCACCGCTACACCTGGAATTCCATTCTCCTCTCCTGTACTCAAGGCCGACAGTATCAAATGCAGGCTGTCAGTTAAGCTGACAGGTTTCACATCCGACTTGTCGGTCCGCCTACGCGCCCTTTACGCCCAGTAAATCCGAACAACGCTCGTCCCCCCCGTATTACCGCGGCTGCTGGCACGGAGTTAGCCGGGACTTCCTCTGTGGGTACCGTCAGGTGCAAGGCAGTTACGCTTGCACGTTTCTTCCCCACTGACAGGGTTTTACACACCGAAATGCTTCATCACCCACGCGGCGTTGCTGCGTCAGACTTTCGTCCATTGCGCAATATTCCCTACTGCTGCCTCCCGTAGGAGTCTGGGCCGTATCTCAGTCCCAGTGTGGCCGATCACCCTCTCAGGCCGGCTATCCATCGTCGCTTTGGTAGGCCGTTACCCTACCAACAGGCTAATGGAGCGCGGACTCATCCTCAAACGGCAGGTTACCCCGCCTTTGACCGCCCGGCGATGCCGCCAGGAGGTGTTATCCGGTATTAGGCCCCCTTTCGAAGGATTATCCCGGATTCGAGGGCAGATTATCCACGTGTTACTCACCCGTTCGCCACTTTACTCATCCAACCGAAGCCGGATTTTCTCGTTCGACTTGCATGTATTAAGCACGCCGCCAGCGTTCGTTCTGAGCCAGAATCAAACTCTCCGTGAATATCACAAATGTTACTTTGTCTCTTCCGAAGTCATGATCTGGGCGAACAAACGTTCGCTTGTTCATGATTTACAAATATTGATCACAACGATTCAACCGAATCGTGGACCCGCGACACGACCGCCAAACCTATGGCGCCGTGTCTTCGACGTGGCTATTTAGTTGTCAAAGAACCGCTTTCCGACAAAAAATCTGCCAAACGTTCCTGTCCGGCAGACTTGAAGAATACACCACCTATACTTGACTGTCAAGCGATTTTTTACAAATCTTTCCTGATGTCAAACAAACCGGTTGAGATTCTGACGCTGCCAGACCTTGTCGTCTGTTACCCCGCCGATGCGAAGCAAGACGTCACTCCGGACGCCAACAGACTATTATCGGCACTTCCAGTGTATGTCTGAAGCGACTGTCTGTCAAGCCCGCATCGCGAGATTCTTACAGATAATATACGGCCTGGCGATATCTCTTGTGGGACTGGGGAGTCAGTTACTGGGCTTGACCGTAATTTGGTCGCTTCGAGCCACAGCCCGGCCCGGCCATGCCCAGGAAGCGGTTCAGACGGTGATCTCGAGACTCGAGATCAGCTTGCGGAGGTTGGCCGCGTCCAGTCCAAGTTCCCGTGCGGCCGCGCTAACGTTGGACCGGTTGTGATCAAGGGCTTTGATAATCAGCGCTCTTTCAAAATCGCGAACCATCCTTCGGAACCCATTCTTTCCGGCCAGGTCCTGAGCGGGGATCTTCAGATACGACGCGACATCAGCCCAGTTAATGTAGTACGACGGTGTCAGATCGATGAGGGACCTCACGGCATCGCTAAGGCGGCGGACATTGCCAGGCCAGTCGTACTCAACGAGCATATCGCGAGCCCTCGGCTCGATCACTTTCAGACCGATCCCCCTCTTGCCACACCAGAGTTCCAGGAAATAGTCGATGAGGTCGGGGATATCTTCGCGCCGGTCTTTCAACGGCGGCATCACGATCGTGATTCCTTTGAGGCGATAATACAGGTCTTCGCGGAAAATCCCCTGCTTGACCAGCGTGAACAAGTCCCGATTGGTGGCGCAGAGAACGCGGACATCGACTATCCGAACATTGGGCTCGCCCATACGGGACATCTCCCCCGTCTCGAGGACCCTGAGGATTTTCCCCTGGGTGGTCTTGTCCAGGTCGCCGATCTCGTCGAGAAACACGGTGCCGCCGTTGGCGTATTCGAAGAGCCCGATGCGTCCTTCGACAGCGCCGGTATAGGCGCCTCGGACGTGGCCGAATAGTTCCGATTCGACCAGACTGGGGTCCTTATGGTTGCAGTTGAAGATGCCGAATCGCTGGGACGCCCGGGGGCTTCGTTTGTGCAGCGCGCGCGCCACCAGCTCTTTGCCGGTCCCGGTGTCACCGAGGATGATTACCTTGTTGTCGCTTGGTCCGATCTGCTCGATTGTCCGATACACATCCAGCATGGGACGGGATTTACCTACCAGACCATATTCCGCGCGGGCGAGCCGGACCAGCTCGGGGTGTGACGATCGGAGGTGGTGATACTGAACGGCATTGCGGACCGCTTGAACCACTCGCTGGGGTCCCTCGTTCTTGCCGACGTATTCATACGGCTGGTGCTTTTTATCGATCCGTTTCTCGGGATACTCACCAGGGTAACCGGTATTGAAAACGATGGGGACATCGCAGGGAAGGTCACGGATCCTTGAAGCCGTCTGGTAGCCGTCCATCTTCTCCATGCGGATGTCGAGGACGATGGCGGCGAGGTCAGTGCGGCTCTCGACTATTGTGAGCGCTTCCGCGCCGGAGGCAGCCGCCACCAGATCGTAATCATCAATGAATAACTCTGTCAGGCCTTCAATAACACCAGGGTCGTCATCAACTATCAATATTGTATGGCGCATCTCCTCGGAAGAATCCTTCGCGGTAGGTTTGTCACGTATTGCCAGCCGCGAGCAATATAATAAACTGGGTTCCTTTGTCAATAACCGACTCCACTTCGATCGATCCGCCGTACAGTTCGGCGATCTTGCGGCTGATCGCCAGACCGAGACCGGTACCCGTGCGCGGCTTCGTGCTGTAGAACGGATCAAAGATACGGGAAAGATTTTCCGGCGGTATCCCTGCGCCGGTGTCGGCGAATCGAATGCGGATATTCTCGACAGATCGATCGGCTGCGATAGAAATGCATTTGGGTCGATCATCGCACATAGCGTCGAGCGAATTCCCCATCAGGTTGGACAGCAGGCTGAACAAGTGGTCATGCATACAACGGACCTCAAGGTCGTCGTCTATCTCGACCGTCACCTCCACCCCGTCGCGCTGCAGCCGGCCCCGGTGGGACTCGATCAACTCATCCACGAGGTCGCGCAGATTGACTGAACTCTGAGAGACGGAGCTTTCGAGCCGGGAGTATTTCATGACCGTATCAGTCATCTTGATCGCTCGTAACACGGCCGCTTCGATCAGTTCCATGAGTCGGATATTCCGCGCTGTTTGCTCGGTATCTCCGGTATCCGCACCAAGACGTTCGCGCAGCTTGTACAGCGAGGTTGTCGCCGGGAACAAGGCATTATATATCTCGTGAGCGATGCCGCCGGCAATCTGCTTCACCTGATTATACTGCGCCTGTGTGACTTGCTGGAGCCGGGCCTCATCACGCCGTCGCTCGGTGATATCGTAACCGATCGCGATCGCGGTCAGTCTGCCTGTCTCCGGCGCAAGAAAGGAAGAGTTCGACCAGAGGATCGTCCGGACCTCGCCGCGTTTGGTAATAAGCGGTCCTTCGTAGCGATCTTTCGGATGTCGCGCCACCCAGGACTTGAAATCTGACAGCCCTTCGTGAACGGCCTCGGGAGGGAGAAACATCTCCGGCCAGCGTTTGCCGAGCACTTCAACGGCGGAATAGCCGGTGACCCGTTCGCATTCCTCGTTAAAAACCGTCAGGCGGGCGTTTTCGTCGAGACAAATAATGAGACTGTTGGCGGTTTCGAGGATGGACCTGGAAAAGTCGCGTTCCCTCTTTATCTGTTGACCGGCGCGGACACTTTCGCTGATGTCGCGAACGAAGAGAACGGCACCAAGAACGGTGTCATCGGGGCCGCGAAGCGGCGACATGCGCACGGAATACCACTGTTCCGTGCCTGCTTCACCGCGCGCGAAGGTTAATTCCTGGGTGTTGCTGTGCGACCCGATGTTCTGCAGGAGCCGTCCAATCACGTGTGTCACCTCGCGCGGAAAGATCGCGTCGATCGACTGCCCGACCACACCGTCCGTTACGAAGTCGGCGTTCCGAAGCGCCAGCGTGTTGGCAAACCGGATGACGCCCTCGGTGTCAACCGTCATGATGGCGTCCCCCGCCCCTTCAACAACGGCTCGGTACTGTTCTTCACTTTCGCGCAGGGCGCTCTCAGCTTGAAGCCGCTTCGTAATATCGACGAAGGCGCCGAGCACGGCTATCGGTTCACCGGCAGCGTTGGTAACAAGGCTGGCCGACACCTGCACGTGAAACGGCGTACCGTCCCATCGCTTCGCCATTGCCTCGCCAACAAAATGACCGCGCGCCATGACTTCGACCATGATGGCGTCGAATTCACCTCGGTTATTGGCGAGTTCGCCGAGCGACATGTTGAGCGCCTGGTCTTTGGTGCAGCCCCACATGCGCAGGGCGGCGTCATTGACATAACTGATCCTGCCATCGAGAGCCGCCAGAGCGAGCGCGTTTATGGAGGAGGCCAGCGCCCGTTCTTTCAGGAACAGGTCCTCTTCGATGAGTTTTCGCTCGGTGATGTCCAGATCGGCGCCCATGAATCCGGTGAATTCTCCCGCTTCGTCATATACCGGCACCCCGTTGGTATAGAGCCAGGCGATACCTCCGTCTTTCGTCTGAACCTTATCTACTGAGTCGCGGAAAGGGGTGCGTTTGGCTATTTTGTCAAAGACGATCTGCTTGAATTCCTCGCGACCTTCCGGGGGGTGCAGATCGTAACAGTGCATTTTGCCGATCATCTCATCCTGCCGATACCCCAGGATCGCTTCGCAGGCCTGGCTTACATAGGTGTAGAGCCCGGTGGTGTCCACCTCCCAGACCAGCTCCCGGCTCTCCTGAGTCACTTTGTCGAACCGGCGTTCGCTCGTCCGCAGCTTTTCCTCGGCCAGTTTGCGATCAGTGACATCGATTGCGGTACCCAGAACGGCCTGTTGACCCTGAAATTCGATCAGCTTGGCGGCATACTGCACCCAGCGGACAGCCCCACTCTTGGCTCTAATCTTGACCTCATACGATTGCGGCACATCTTCGCCCTGAAGGCGGGCGCGTCCCCACTGTTTTATGAGTTCCTTGTACTCGGGGTCGATGACGTCCCAAAAACTCATGGCCGCAAGTTCGTCGAGCGAATACCCGGTAATAGCCACCGAGGCGGGGTTGCAGTACAACAGTTTTGTTTCGTCGAAAATGGTGATAGCGGCAGTCATCGATTCCGCAACAGCACGGAATTTCGCTTCACTCTCTTCAAGGGCCAGGGCGGCAAGCTTCCGTTCGGTCATGTCCAGCGCCGTACCCAACACGGCTCGCTTGCCGCGATACTCGATGAGCCGAGCGGCGAACTCGACCCAATGGGTACGTCCGGCCTTGCTGACCACTTTCAGTTCAAGCCGTTCCGGCACCGGTTCCCCCCTGAATCGAGCCTGCGCGCGTAGCATCGCTTCCTCGCGCTGATCCGGATGCACCAGTTGCCAGACCGACATGCCGGTCAACTCCTCCGGCGAATACCCGCTAATCTCCGACATAGCCGGGTTGGCATACAGGAGCTTCTCGGCATCATAGATGATGATAACGGCGTTGACCGATTCGGCCACAGCCCTGAACTTGGCCTCACTTTCGGCCAAAGCGCTGACGGCCAATTGGCGTTCGGTAATATCATCAGCATGTACCATGACCAGGTTCGGAGGCACGAAGCTGTAATTAACGGACATGTATCGGTCCTTGCCGGTGGTGCGGAAGTGGTACCACATTTCGCGCGTGTGGGTGGTTCGCTCCTCCAGGCAGCGCCTCATGTCTTTCAATATGTCCGGACTCTCGCGATACATGTCGCCGGCTTTAGAGCCAACGAAATTCGATACGCCGCCATGGGTCACCTCGCTGGCCTTGGCGTTAAAATCGGTGAGCACAAAGTCCGGGTCGACCCATTCCCAGATGTACGTGGCCATTGGAAAGGCCTCGAACTGCGCCCGTAACCGTTCGCGACTGAGATGCAACGCCTGCTCGGCACGGTTCTTCTCGGTAATGTCGCGAACGATGGCCAGCACTTCGTCATAACCGCACGGGACCAGCCGCGCCTCTTCATCGACCGTCTTCCCATCGACAGCCAACTGATACTCGAATACCTGCATCTTTCGGGTCGCCAGACACGTGCGGAGATTCGCCATGGTTAGCGCTGCGACATATGGCGGCAGAATGTCCATGACCGTCCGGCCAATCAACCGGTCGGCCGGTACGAGCAGTTGCTGACCGGCATGGATCTGATAATCGCGGATGTGCCCGTGCCGGCCGATACGGAACATCAAGTCCGGAGTTGCATTGAGGATCGCCTGGTTTCGTTCTTCCATGCGGCGGAGTTTGGTCAGGGTGCCAAGGTGAACATAATTGAGCACCAACAGGCCGAGACTCACGACAGCCAGTATGATGAGGAGGAGATTCCGGTACCGCCAGAAGAGAATGCTGACATATTGGTACCATTGGCGGCGCGTCACTTTACCGATGTATGACATCGTTGTTGAGGTGAGCAGCAGGCGATCGGGATCGTCGCGCGACGCTTTCCGAAGCAGTGTCACGCCCTCGACGTAAGCAGGCAGTAGAGCGAGACGCTCCAGTTCCGAGGAAAACAGTTCGAGGCCACGGGAAGTCTGATACAGCAACCCAGGCTCGGGCTCGCCCGGAAGACTCAACGTACTCAGCAGTCTCTGGAACTGCTGAGGTTGGTCGGCTTCGACGACAAGGCTCAGCGTGGAATCGTACAAGCGAAGCCCGCCGGCACGCGTGACAACGTGAAGCAGCGGATATGATGACCCAAAGGCCAAAGCGAATTGCATGTCGGCGGGATCCTCTTTGGTCGTGCCGCGACGAATCATCACACCGTTCCCGTCGATGATGCTCAGTACCCCGTGCTCAGTGTGAGGCGTTTCACCGACAGTTCCCCCAACACCAGGCTGGAAGAAGGCGAAGCGGTCATGTTGAGAGGGAACAGAACGGAGGAGGGGGCCCCGAAAACTATCGGCCACGACGAAATTGAAGACCACTTCACCGTGCCTATCGACCCGCGTGAGATAACCAAAGCGATCATCGAAGTGGGCGTCGCGCACGCCGTTGTCCGGACCGTAGCTGACAAACAGCAGACCCGAATTACCGCTGTCTCCACACGGATAGAAACCATTTGGATCGATCGAAGTGGCAACCGGCAGCGACCATTCAACCCTGAGATTCTCGATATCAACGCAGGCCAGGACACGCGGCATCAGATCCCTTCCCACTGAAACACGGAAGAACAGCTCAGTCAGACCATCATAGTCGTAATCAGCCGCTCCGAGAAAGATAACGCCCGGCTCCCACCGGCCGTTGCCGGTGCGATCGGTACCACTCGCCAGGAAGATCAGGTCATATCTATTGGTCCCGGGGAAGTTGCGCGCAACAAATGCCGAGTCGTGGCGATAGCAGCCAACCGCCACCCCTGGTCTTCCCGAGGCGCCGTCGATGAACACAGAACAATCAGTGAAGGTGGCAAACAGCGGGTCCTGCGAGACGGTTTGGTTTCTGGTCAGGTCATAAATGAGGACGCTGGCGGCTTCGTCGGAGTGGTAGACGGCATTGAAAGCCTGCACGATCAACTCCGACCAGCCGGACTCGTTTGGGAATATCCAGAACGGTTTTTGGATACCTGGTCGATCGGGACTCAGGGTGTACGCTCGCTCACTGACAAAGCAATATGGCAGCAGCGAAGTATCTCCGAGCGGTGAGATCTCTATATGTTGCGGCTGCGGACTGACTCCCAGAACGCTCTGCCCCAGGAGCGCTGCCGCGCCACAACAGAGTCCGAGCAATCTGTGGCGAGACATAAGATGGTAACAAGGTACATCATTCTGCGAATAAGTCAAATGCACCGTCGCGCGCCTCCCAGTTCAAGAGTTGTACTCGCCCCGGTGTTGTCTATATTGCATCATGACCACTAAGGCTCGAAACATGGTCCGATTAGCCGTCCCCAACTGGGTTCTGCCGGTAACCCTGGTCATCGCGGCGTTCCTGGTCAGACTCATGTATCTGAATCAGGTGACGGCTATGCCGACCTTCGAGCATCCGGTGATGGATGAGCAGTATCATGTAAGCCTGGCCGACAGGATCAATTCACCGGCTGGTTACGGCAACGAGCCATATTACCGGGCGCCTCTCTACCCGTATCTGTTTGCACTCATCTATCGCGTAGCCGATCATTCTCTGTACTGGTCGCGGATTATCCAGATAACCATCGGTTCACTGCTTCCTCTGCTCGTGTTGTTGTTGGGGACCAGGCTCTTTGGTCGGCGTATCGCCCTGTGGGGAGCCGCGATTGCGATGGTCTACCCTACATTCCTCTACCACGATGTCACGATCCTCATCACCAGCCTGAAGACGCTTTTGGCTGTGCTGCTTGTCTGGCAGTTATATCGAACAGAAGATACGCCGACGGCTGGAAATTTCGCAGCGTCAGGACTACTGCTTGGCCTCGCGTCACTCGCAAGACCGAACTTCCTGGTGTTGTTTCCGGCACTGGCATTATGGGTGTGGGTTCAATTGAAAGATCGGATCGGCGTGAAATCGGCCGTGCAGAAGTACCTGCTGCTGGTTGTTTCGTGTGTTGTGGTTATCCTGCCAGTAACAATTCGCAATTACGTTGCAGCCAAGGACGTGGTGTTGATCGCCTGGCAGGGTGGGTTCAATTTTTTCCTGGGGAACAACCGGGCTGCTAACGGATGGTCGGCCACAGCGCCGGGGATTGATGCCACCTGGGAAGGCGGGTACAAAGAGGCAGTCGTGATCGCGGAAAACCAAGAAGGACGACCACTCAAACGTTCCGAGGTTTCGGACTTCTGGTATCAGCGTGGCTGGCAGGAGATACAAGCTGACCCCGGACATTTCGCTGCACTGACATTCAAGAAGACCCGGCTGTTCTTCCAAGGATATGAGATACCCAACAACGAAGATCCGTACAACGTGCGTCAGTTTTCATGGCTGATCCGACCACTTCTATTGGCCGGTGTTATCAAGATTCCCTTCGGCATTCTGGCGCCGCTCGCGCTGCTCGGGATCGGGTTGTCGCTCAGACACTGGCGGAAATATTTGATCCTCTATGTGTTCCTGGCGGCCTGGATAGGATCGTTTCTTTTCTTTTTCGTCTGCGCAAGGTATCGCCAGCCATTGCTGCCGTTTCTCATTCTGTTTGCGGTTGCTGCGACAGCACAACTAGTCGACTGGTTTCAAAAACGTCGGTGGAAAAACCTCTCCCTCTCTTTGCTCGTGCTCATACTGTTGATAGTCGAGAGCAACCACAGCCTGCTGGGAATTGACAGACGGCGCACTGAGGCTGAAAATCAAGTGATGTTTGGGACCGTGTACCTGGACCAGAATAGGCGATCCGAGGCGGAGACCTATTTTCGAAGTGCGGTTGCAGCCGACCCGACATTCGCTCCCGCACACATCAATCTGGCCATTGTCTGTTCGCAAACGGGTCAGACGGAAGAGGCAGTGGCGCATTACCGGACGGCGCTTGAGCTGGAGCCGTACACGGTCGACACGTATCTTAACTTTGCCACGCTCTTGCTCAATCAAGGGGACAGAGCCGGGGCGCTGAACATACTGGAGCGAGCGCGGCAGGCGAATCCGCTCAGCGACGACGTGCATGTAAAACTCGCTATGACATACTTCGAACTGGGGCATTTGGCAGAGGCGCGGCAAGCTATCGGTCAGGCGCTCAGACTGAATCCACAGAATTCCCTCGCCCAGAGGATAGCGCAGGAACTGGTCCGCCAAAAATAATCGGGGCGGCACGCCGGATCTTCCGGATCCGGGTTCCTCTGGTTATGCCACAAGCCCAGCTCATATTCCACTTAGCACTTGCGTCTTAACGTGGGGTAGTGTATCTTCTTTCTGTCCGGAGTGTCCCTGCAGCACGAAGGCATAAGCTCTCAGCCACAGTTCTATCACACTGACCGCCATAGTGGTCCGTCCGTTCGAGCGGGCGTCCTCACGTAGGCAAGGAGGTGATGGTCTTACAAGCACGGTTCAGTCTGAAGCATCAAAGTATCAGTGTCCGGGGTCTGCACTACACCACCGGGATCGACATCAAGCCACCAGGACGGCGCAGTTGTTCAACGTTGTAGCTTGTGGAGTTCACTAATGAAACATCATCAATTAAGACCTCCTGTCGCTTTGCTTACAGCCGCATTGTTTGTGGTGACCGTAGTGGTAGGTCAGCCGGGACGGAGCTCCGCGGCCCCGTCGAATCCGCTCTGCGGCGACGCCAGCGGCGACGGGCAGCTTAACATCTCAGACTTGCTCACTATGGTGAATTACATTTACAAAGGGGGAGTGTTACCCAATCCTGCCGATGCGGACATGGACGGGGTACAGGGTGTGACGCTCAGGGATTTGCTGTTCTTACAGGATTATTTGTTCGATCCTTGCGGACGAGGCCAGCCGGTCCTCACGTGCGCTCCCCTCGTGCCGCACGATCCGCCGGAAGTGCCTGGAAATTGTTGGGAGATTCCTGAGCGCATCTTCACCGCCGGCGACACGGCGCGGAACGTAACGCTGCGTCTCAGGCATACCAATCCTATCATTGGATTCGACGTTCCGTTGCAGATCATGGTCGGGCCTGATGTCGCCGTGATCGATACCGTGCTGTTCTTGCCGCCGTATTCGTTCTTGCAGAAGGGGCTGGTACGTTTGAGCGCGTCGGCCGTCTCTATAAGTGCCTTCGGGTGCACAATGCCGGCCGGTATCAGCGATGTCGCGACGATCGCTATTCGCATATCGGCAGCGGCGTATTGTCGCGGCCTCGGCGCAGCGTACGGTGACGGCGGAACAACACACCCGCCCATCCTCATAGAATCAGATTATGCGATGGTCAAGCCGTATGCCGGCTGCGATCTGGACTGCTGTATCGGCCTCACGGGAAATGTCGACAGAAGCGAGCTTGAAGGGCCGGACATTTCCGACCTTACGCTTCTGACCGACTGGTTGTTTTGCGGTCAGTTCGCGCCAATTCTGCCTTGTCCGCAGGAAGCGGATATCAACACCGACGCCACAGTTGACATTACCGACCTGACCGACCTGGTGGATTTCCTGTTCTTCCTCATCGACACTCCTCGGCCTTGTCTATAAGAAGCTCCGGCATCAGTACCATAAACGCATGGACCGACCGCTCACCTCGAACATGAGCGGCCGGTCTTCCTGACCGGCTGACCACGTTCAAAGGCATTGACAGACAGCGCAAACAAGTTATCTTTGACCGTACGTTTCTCCTGTTAGTCCTCACGGCGTACGACCATCGATGTTGACATTCAGAATGAGGAGTCGTTCCATGAAAAAAGCGTTCCTTGGTTTCGTGTTGGCCTGTTTAGTACTCACCCTCGTGGGAGAATCCCGAGCCATCGCACCGCCGACGAACATCCGCGTCACCACTATCCCGCAGTTGAACAACGAAGAACAGGTGTGGATCTGTCCAACCGACAGCAACATCATCATCGCCAACTGGCGGGATTTCCGACTTGGTTACAGGCAGATCGGTATCGGGCGTTCGACCGACGGCGGCCTGACCTGGAACGACTCCCTGATAAACAACTCTATGCAGTACTATACGCAGCAGTTTCCCTTCGAGGGCTGGCAGTCCGACCCGACGATGTCGGTGAACAGCAGCGGTCACTTCTACATTTCAGCGCTCGATTTTCAGCCGAGCGGGCCTGGTTCGGTGATCGCGTTTTACAAATCGACCGACAAGGGGATCTCCTGGACCGGACCGGTGATTCATGCCCTACCGGGTCCATGGTTCGAGGATAAGCAGTTCACAACTGTCGACCGAACCAGTGGATTTAATGGATATCTGTACTGTTCATGGACGCGCTTCCCCGATTTCGACCCGGACCAGATAGCCTTTGTCCGGTCAACGAACGGCGGCGCCTCGTTCGACCCGGCGGTGATAGTCGGCCCGGTTCAGACATCGACCGGCTGCGGCGGTACGCGAGTCGATGCCGGCCAATTTTCCATTCCAGTGGTCACACCTAACGGGGACGTGCACGTATTCTGGCAGGGTATCGCACTTGATTCCGGGACTCTCTGCACCGGCCGTGATGTTGTCAAGCATGTCAAGTCCTCGGATGGGGGCATCTCATTCACGTATGAGGACACTATATTGTCGGTGTCAGGCTGGACGACGGCCAACGGCGGCATTCAGACCTATTCGCAGCCGGTCGCCGACGCTGATATCACGAGCAGCCCCTTCTCAGGCAATCTGTATGTGTGTTTCACGAATATCGGTCCCGAGGACACCCAGGGCCGGAGCGACGTTGACTTTGTCCGCTCCACCGATAACGGCGCCACCTGGTCCGCCCGTTATCGAATCAATGATGATTCCAGTTCCGAGGAGATCGACAATTTCCATCCGTGGCTGATCTGTAACGAGGAGGGAGTGTTGGCCACCATCTTCTACGACCAGCGTAATGATCCGCCCGCGTACTATGAGTTTGATCTGTCTGCGGCCTATTCATTCGATGGCGGCCTGAGTTTTACCACCAACCACCGCATTTCGAGCGTGTCGTCATCTCCGGATTTCCTGAAAGCGCTCCCCCCCGTCCGGTTCTGGCAGGACAATGGGGATGGCACCAAATCTCCGACCACCATGAGCCCGATGGCCGGCAGACTGGGCGAGTACATCGGCGTCACTGCTTTTCACGACAAGATAAACGCGGTGTGGACCGACACCCGCAACGGCAACTCCGAGGTGTATACTGCCAACTGGTATCTTCCGATCCTGGAGCCACGGCTCGTGAACCCGCCCAACCAGTCACAGCCTGGCAACCAGCCTCTGTTTTCATGGGCCACGGCGTGGAAACACAACGACGACAGGTACCGGCTTGAGCTTTTCGACGCAACCGGTGCTTTGGTCTCTTCGGTACTGCTGGACACCACGTTTCACCAGTTTGGAGCACCGCTGACCGACAGCGTCTACACCTGGCGTGTGAAGGCGTTCAAGATCTCAACCGGTGACAGCTCTGGCTATTCTCCGGTGTGGAAGTTCCGCAATCCGTGTTGCCTTGGTTTGCGGGGCAATGTTGATGGCGACCCCATGGACATTGCGGACATATCCGACCTCAGCGCTATGGTCGACTATCTCTTTGCGGGTGGGTCGATCACATCGTGCCTCGACGAGGCCAACACCGACGCAGATATTGCGCAGACGGTAGACATATCCGACCTGACCGTCGTGGTGGACTACCTGTTCACGGGCGGCAGTCTGCCTGCCTGTCCATAATTCTGAATCTGGGCTGCGCAGCCCATGCAGATCTCGAAGGCAGTTGCGCCGGTATCTTTTCACTTGCATGCCGGCGCCTATCGTGATACGTTGTATACGGATTTCACGGGCATCACAACCAAACACACATCTCGCTAAGCCACGCAAGTCCATAAGGACAGTAGTCTCGGCTACACGTGCGCTCTGACCAGGCGCAGGTGTAATATGCCTCATTGACTTTCTCTGCTGAGACACTGTCAACAACTCATACTCATCGAACGCGTAACGCTGTCAGCCATACGACCGCGGCGGGGAGATATGCCCCGTTTCTGACGAAGGAGGTGATCTCACAGCAGAGAAACACGCACGTCCGGCGTTTCATCGGCTAACCGAGTAATGCCGGCGCCTACTGATTGCAGATGGAAGGTTGTCAGTGCGTCCGTCACGGCACCCATGACCGGACGGGCGAAAAACTGAGCGAATGAGGAAGAAACTATGCACAAGAGATTTCTCATCATCTTTATCACGCTGGCGGTGGTGTCGCTGGTGCTGTCGACTGTGATGGCGGCCGACCGACCGACGGAGAAGGTGGAAAAGCGCGTTCTTCGGACCAGCGTGTATGCGCTGCCGACACCGCTTCAGGGGGCAGATGAATGGACTCCGGGTATCGAGTCCAAAGAGACGCCCGGGGCATCACTGGGATCACTCTCTCCCTCGGCTTCGCCGGGCGAGGTCCTGTTCACCAGCTACCGGGACCAGCAGCACAACTCGACCCAGGGTCGTATGAACGACTGGCGCCCGGCGCCGCTCCCGAACGGCCCGTACGCACATTTCGGCGCGGCCTTCTTGCCTGCACCGAGCTTCACCGCAGCGCAGTACGCCTATCAGGTTTGGGATCCGGTCTCCGGTTCCTATCCAAATACTGGTGGTATCGGCTGCCGAGTACAGGGAGCCGGCGAGTATGGCGTGTATGTCAACCTCGCGGTTGACCCGGACGATGGCGGTGTCGTAATCGCCGGTCATGACCACCATGGCTCAGTACCGTATCATACCCATACGTATTGGGACGGTTCGCCGATGGCCTGCTTCTTCGGAGCCGGTTCTGCTATTCCGGACACAATGGCTCAGAGAATCAGTCTCGGCACGAGCACGCAACTTATCTGGCCGAAACTCGAGTACCAGAAGGTCGGCGGTACTGCCGTGACTCACCTGGTCAGCTATGAAGCAGGTGATCCGGTTCAGTGGGGCGCCATTGCGTACTTTCGGAAAGTGGGCAACAAGGGGGCCGGCACCTGGACCGGCATTCTGGTAGACAGCGCTCTGAACGGCGTTTCTCCGACAGTGGCGTCGTCGCGCACTTCACAGAAGGTGGCGATCTGCTGGACGATGAACACGGCTCAGGGGCTGACTGAGGGTCCCAACCAGATCGATAACGACGTCTTCTATAAGATGTCAACCGATATGGGCGCCACCTGGGGCACCAAAGTCAACGTGACCAACTACGTGCCGAATGTTGACGGCTACCGTGCGTATGCGGAACTGTCGGCCTTGTTTGCCTCCGACGACAAGCTGCATATCGTGTGGCCGGCCCGCGTATGGCCGGGGAACGCCTATGCACCGGATGGCTCACTTGGCTACGATTGCCGTATCTTTCACTGGTCGGAGAATTTCCCGGCAGTGTACAGTACAGTAGCGACGGCCGAATGGGATCAGATCAACTGCCTGGGAGGCGCGTGGCAGTTGAACCAGGCAAAGGTGACGTTTGGCGAATGCGCTGGTCGTTTCTACACCATCTGGACGCAGTTCAACGATATCCCTGCCGGGGTCGATGACGACTGCGCGTCCGCAGCTTCCGATGCCGGTTCATCGGCCAACGGCGACATCTGGATGGCGGTTTCGAGCGATCTCAATGGTCTCACCTGGGACCAGCGCCGGAACCTGACAAATAGCTATACGCCGGGTTGTGACTCGGTTGGATTCGGCGGTGTTTGCGAAAGCGATGGCTGGTCGTCAATCGCTCGCTTCGGCATGGACCTGGATTCCCTTACCGCGACCTACGGCGCGCTGACCTGGCCGACCCCGGCCAAGACAGCCGTGTTCCCGAGCTACACCGGCTCCAAGTACATTCACATGCAGTACATTAACGACAAGTTCCCGGGTAACATAGTCGTACCGGAGGGAATTTTCACGTTGAACCCGGCGAAGTGGATCATGCTGCCGTGTGTTGACCCGGTGCCGAACCCGATCCTGGCAATCCGGCCGACGAGCATCGCGTATCCTGAGTACATCAAGCACGGCACGCAGCGTGTTGAGACGATCACGATGGAAAACGTGGGGAACACGACCCTGACGGTTGATTCTATCACGAAGACCCAGCTGACGCCTGTAAGCCCGAATGCCATCAACATTTCTACAGCCGGTCCGGTCACGATTCCGGCAGGCATTGGAAATACTGCTACCATGACGGTAATACTGAACCCCGGCGGAGTTATCAACAGCCCGGGGACGACGATTAATCTAACTGGTGCAGTGACATTCTGGTCGAACTCACCGGCCCCGTTTGACGTGCAGGACTACAAAATTGCTCTGCCGATCACCGATACCGTGGTTCCGCCGGTTTTCGACACCATCATTACCAATACAGGAAGGTGCAAACTGGTGGTATCATCAAATGGCAATCTGGGACATGAAGGTGCCGGGAAGGTAAACCTCGATTTCTGGTCGACAGATTGCGACACGGTCGATTCTATCCCAGGGTCGACGAATGTCTATCTGTTCGATGCCTCACCGGTGATTCTGCACCACAAAACCAGCCCCGACACGGTCATTGCGAGCTGGGCGATCTTCGGCTCCAGCATCGCGGATGCCAACGTGTTCAAGCCAGTCGCGGACACGGGTCACGCACCGCGTGACACCGTAATTGCCGGTGAAAATGGGTTCATCACGGGAACATTCGCCACTGTCGACACGGTTGTTTACGTCGGTTCGGGGAAAATCCACATCATCATCACCAAACCCGACGGTACGCAGATACACATTCAAATCGAAAAAGTGTATCTTGCACCTGGTGTTGTATCGGCTACCGGCCTGACATTTGGTGAGGCCTATGATATCGACGTTCCAGCCGATACAGGATCCTATAATCTTGGCGGCTTTGATGCCTCTCGCAATCTCGTGTACCAGCAAGGGTACGAGTACAAATCCGAGGTCGGCAAAGAGTGCATCAAGAACAACCGTCGCTGGGCCGGTGCGGCAATGCTCGGCTATTACACGAACCACGACCTCGATCTCGACACCTGTGCTAACAAAACTGACATGTACGGCGGCTATACCAATAGAAACGATAGCTTCGTGTACCCTAATAACGGATTCGTTCCCAAAGAGATGTGGGACAACATGTCCAATCCGGGCTTCTCGGCGGAGGCGGGTCCCACCGACCTCCATACGGTACTTACGTTCAAGCACAACATCAGCCTTGCTGCTGCCGATACGTTCTACTTCGTAACGGCAACCGCAACCATTTACAACGGTACCTTAGCAAACTTGCAGACTGCAATTGACGACGCCAAGGCCTGGTATATGGTCAACTATCGCAACTGTACCGGCTGCTGCAAAGGCACGACCGGAAATGTTGACGGCGATCCCGGTGATCTTGTCGATATTTCCGATCTGTCCGCTATGGTTGACTACCTGTTCTTTGGCGGCGCGATCTCGACTTGCGCTGAGGAGAACGATGTAGACAAATCGTTGTCTGTGGACATATCGGACCTGCAATTGCTGATCGATTTCCTGTTCTTCGGCGCTTCTTTGCCGAACTGTTAAAACGATGGCACGACCTTGTCGGCCATTTTCCTTTCAGAGGCCATCCCCGAGATTATCGGGGGTGGCTTTTTGTTTAGCGACTGAACAGTGGCAGGGGAACGTCGTTCGGCATCAGACATTTTCTCTGTTTTTTTTTGAACCTGTGCCGCTATTTTCCGATTATAGGGGCGATGTGCTGAATGAAAGGTTTGACAACATGCTCGTAGTCACGGATAGCGCCAGCTGCGAACTGAAGAAGGTATTCGAGACGCCCAAGGCTAAACACGCCAAGTTGGTAATCTATTTTCAGGGGGCCGGCTGAAACGGGCCCTCATTGGGCTTGGCTCTGGATGAGTCAGTGAATGGTCTTGAGAGACTGGAATCCAATGGCATCACCGCATATATCGACCCGGGTCTTCGCGAATTCCTCGAAGGGTACGGCGGCGTGAATATCGATTACGTGACACGTGACTTTGGCACCGGCGGATACATTGTCACAACCGGAAATCGCGCAGGCGGCGGTTGCAGCGACGACTGCAGTTGTTCGTAGCCGAGTATCCGCGAACTCGCCAAGCACCTTGCCCCCCAGGTAGTTGTTGTAGGGCAGAACCCCTTTGTGGCTCTGCCATTGTCTTGTTGGCGGAACCAGAAACGATTCCGCCCTACGGTAACCACTGTAACTGATAATCACGCAGGCACATCAGCAGGCGTAGGGCAGAACCCCTTTGTGGTTCTGCCATTGTCTTGTTGGCGGAACCAGAAACGATTCCGCCCTGCGGCAGCTAATAATCACACAGGCACGTTAGTTTCTCGGTGAGTTCTTCGAGCAAAAGGGTTGACTTGTGGCTCAGATGCGATAAGTTTGGCCTGCGCATGCCGGGGTAGCTCAGTTGGTTAGAGCGCCAGTCTGTGGAACTGGATGTCGACAGTTCGAATCTGTCCCCCGGTACTTAAAAATAGAGTGGAATAGCCGATAATTTGAGACTATGGTCAGGGATGCGACTCGGTTTTTGACTTCGTCGACCTGCAATAACCTGCATATCGTGTGCAAAGCAACCGCGTACTGGAACTTGCTTGAATACGCAGCCGATGAGCCGACTGTGTGATCCTACGTTGAGCGGCAACGAGTTGTGCGACAGTGTGCGAGTTTTCAACTGTTTAATTGACCAGTGGCCCGATAATTGCCATAATTGCGATGAATGGTCGACATACGTTTGAGACAACAATAGTCATAGGTATAAGGGATTACGAACATGAAGAGAATCGGACTCATGGTACTCGCGGCCACATTGACTCTGTTCGCCGTGAGCAGCAGTTTCGCGGGGGTCTACTACTTCAATCCAACACCTCGTGCTGATCTGTGGGATCTGGACCACTATCGCTACTACACGTGGGGAATCGACTGGAACCATCCTGGCGAAACCATCACTGGTGCGGTCCTGACCTTTAATAACATCTGGGATTGGCGGGTTGAGCCGGATTCTCTGTATGTCCACTTGCTGAACAACCCTGCGAGTGGTGTTCGCGCCTGGTGGGATTACCAGGGAAGCGGCGACAATTTCGCCGGCCAGGGTATGAATATGGGAACCTGGACAGATGCCGTGGGTGGACACCCGCGCAACTACACCTTGACGTATGATCTGGCTTCGCTGGGGCTCATCGATGAACTGAATGCGTATGCGTCGGACGGCGTGTTTGGTTTCGGGTTCGATCCGGACTGTCACTATTTCAATGACGGTCTGTCGCTGACAGTGACGACCACGTCGGCGGTTCCGGAGCCGGCCACCATTGCTCTACTTACACTGGGCCTGGTTGGCGCGGGTGTGGTTCGTCGCCGTACGAAGTAATTACACGCTTTTTAAGACAAATCTGGCCGCCGGCGTTTTCTCGATTCGCCGGCGGTTTTCATTTGTCCTTTCGTGGGGACAGGGGCGACAAAAATGGACCGGCCTGTTCCGAGAAAGCAATTGCATCGAGACGAATTTTGGATAGATTGGGATATCGCAGTTGGTCGTGGTGTGCCACCCCCTCACAGGGCACAGAACATAGAACACAAAGGGAAAAAATCATGCATCAATGGACCATGCCACATTCGTCCGGGGGCCGGCAATGTCGTGGGTCAGCACTCACATTCGCGTTTCTGGGGCTCGTGTTTCAGGCGGTAGTGGTGACCGCAGCCGAACCCGATGCCGCTGTGCCTTCGGCCAACCAGCCGCTCACCGTGGACTGGTGCCGGACCCAACAGATATATGATGCAAAAAATGTGGCCAAGGCACCCACCAACCCCGATGCCTGCCCGACCAATGGTACCTGCGATATAGCAGCCAATCGCAACGCGTGGATACCGGCTGTCGACCAGCCGATGACGACTCTGCGGCTTTATTTCCATATTCTCCGCATGGATGACGGCAGCAGTGCCGCCACGACCCCCGAAATGCTGGCCTTGCAGGTGGCCAATCTCAACAATGATTTTCTTCCTTCCCGGATCCAGTTCGAATATCAGTGGCGCTATGTCAATTCGACGGCATACCGGTCCCTTGCCGATGCCGAGATGGATGCCATGAAGATGGCGTTTGCGCTGGCAGCCGATTCGCAGATCAACGTATTCGTCTCTTACGTAGAGGGCTCTTATTCATTCGGGACCTTCCCGTGGGACCCTGATGCGCTTACGTCGCGGGGCGGCATTGTTATGACAACGGGGCACTTTCAATCGGTCCAGAGTGCCCTGGCTCACGAGGTAGGTCATTGTCTCGGGCTGTGGCACACATTCCATGGCGTGAGCGAGGTAAGCCAATGCGGCTCCTGCTACGAACCGGCCGGCACAACTATCGGCGATGTCCTGGGGGACCTTTGCCAGGACACCGATCCCACACCCACCAACTACTCCTGCTCTCCCCCGCCCGGTCCGGACCCGTGCAGCGGCCAGAGTTGGGGACCGACGGATGTCCAGAATATCATGGGGTATTCCGGGGATGCCTGCTGGACTGAATTTTCCACGCAACAGAAGGGACGGATGCACTGCTGGGTTGACGACCGGTTGATGACCTGGGTGTCGGGAGTCCGTTTCACCGCCGTCAATACGTTTGGACCGGCGCCGCTGTCGGTAGATTTCAGCGGGATTTCCGCCAAGGTCGTCAATGCGTGGCAGTGGAATTTTGGAGACGGCAATCTCTCATCGGAACAGAATCCAACACACGTGTATGGTCCGGGGCAGTTCGATGTTTCCCTGTCGATACAGGCGACCGATGGCGACTATTCCGCCGTCCAATCCGACTTTGTCTCTGCCTACGCCGATTCGATGATCGGTCCGGTTATATCGGTTCAGCCGAGCCAGGATATCCGGGTGGATGTATACGCGCGCAATTATCTGCCGCTTCGCGAGCTCAAGATCCCGTTCGCCTGGGGCGGGCCTTTTGGCCTCACATACGATTCGGCCAATACCAGCGGCCTGCGAACCAACTATTTCGAGCAGCAGCAACTCATCAGCTATGATCCATCCAATAAGCGCGCGACCTACTTCCTGCGAAGTTCTTCCACCGGCGCGCTGCCTGACCTTGTCCCCGGCTCGGGTCCGGTCGTGAGTCTCTATTTCTCGGTGCCAGGCCTGCTGTTCGGAGGGCCGAACATGATCTCGTTCGACGGCTATTTGTCATACTTGCCGACCTTCGTGGCAAACACCGGCACGTACAATCCGGTCGTGCTTGCGGCCACGATCAGCAAATGCCGTCCCGGCGATGTCGACAACAACGGAGTCGGCCCTGATATTTCGGACCTTTCGTTTCTGGTGGATTACCTCTTTTTCTCCGGCCCGACTCCGCCGGTCACCAGCCAGGCCGATATCGACGGATCCGGCAGTATCGATATCGCCGATCTGACAATGCTCCTCGATTTTCTCTTCCACAACGGGTCTCTGCCCGGATGTGTGTGAGCGTGGCCAACCATCCTTAAGAAGATTCACCGGCGCCCATCGGGCGCCGGTTTCATTTGGTAATCTCAGCAAACGTGTTATGGGCCGATGAGACCATGTTTTTGATGGACGAAACGAGAATTCGGCGTTATATTGGCTTCAGTTGCACTATTACCCTAAGGCGCGCCCATTGGGAGCGATAATTGGTTGAGTTGTTTTCGACCGCTTTCAGGAGAGCTATCCTCCCCTCTGCATCCCATGGTTGAGCCCAGCACCAGAAGGAGAAGTCGATGTTGAGTCGCGAGCAGTATCGGTGCCCGGCGTTTGTCGGGATTCTATTTCTCATTGTGTTCATGATCGGCGCGAATGCTCCGGTGTTCGGCCAGTTGACAAGCGACGACATAGCCAGGCTGAAGGAGCAAGGCGAAAAAGAGGGGTGGACGTTTATCGTCAAAGAGAACGAAGCCACTCAGTATCCTCTCTCCCAGATCACCGGCTTAAAAGTGCCGGATGATTGGAGGCAGAATGCGAAGGTCTATTCGCCGAAGATCGATCCTGCCACCCTGCCGCCATCGTATGATTGGCGTTCGATAACGGCCATGCCGCCGATTCGTAACCAGGGTGGGTGTGGTAGTTGCTGGGCGTTTGCAACGGTGGGAGCGATGGAGTGCGCCATCAAGATCTACGATGACACCGTGGTCAACCTCTCCGAGCAATGGCTGGTGAGCTGTAATAATCGCGGCTGGGGCTGCGACGGCGGTTGGTTGGCGTTTGATTTCTTTCAGTGGGATAGCGATCCGTGCAACGGTATCGGCGCTATTGCCGAAACGTCTTTTCCGTATGTAGCCGCCGACGTGGCCTGCAGTTGCCCGTATGAGCATCTGTATCGCATCGATTCCTGGGGTTTTGTCGACGGCGAATGGGTCATTCCAACTCCGGAGGCAATGAAGCAGGCGATCATGGAGTATGGTCCAATAGCGGTGTGTGTGTACGCCAACAGTGCTTTCCAGGCATATGGCGGCGGCATTTTCAATGCCTGCGAAAATCAGTGGATAAATCACGCCGTGGTGTTGGTCGGGTGGGATGATACTCAGGGCCCGGGCGGGGTGTGGATCATGCGGAATTCCTGGGGTCAGAGCTGGGGTGAAAGCGGCTATATGCGCATCCCGTACGGATGCTGCGAGATCGGATACGGCGCCGCGTGGATGGACTATTCTGGTGTCCGCTTGAGTGGTACACCTACCTTTGGACCGGCGCCTCTTGCCGTCGACTTCACTGGTGTGTGCGGGCGGACCGTAAATTCATGGTTGTGGGACTTTGGAGATGGCTCCGGGTCGGACATGCAGAACTGCGCGCACAGCTACCAGCCGGGGATGTATAATGTGACGCTCACGGTGCAGACCCCGACCAAGCCGTACCAGGCACTTCGAGTCGACTACGTATCCGTGTACGCCGACACTCTGAACGGTGGAACGCTGAACATTGAGCCGCGACAGAAGATTCGTGTCGATGTGTATGGGAGAAATTGCCTGCCTTTGAAAGAAATGACCATCCCGTTCACCTGGGGCGGACCGTTCGCGCTGACTCTCGATTCGGTGAGCACTGCCGGGCTTCGGACCGACAGCATGGAGACGAGACAGTATATCAACTTCGATCCCTCTAACAGACGTGCTACCTATTTCATGAGGGCTTCAGCGAGCGGCGGTCCGCAGACGTTGGCGGCTGGAGCTGGTCCCGTATTGAGTATTTTCCTGACGGCACCGGGGCTGCTGTATGGAGGACCGCACACGATGTCTTTCGCAGGTTACGGCAATTACTCCCCTACTTTTCTTGCTGAGGCCGGCAGCTACACGCCTATTCTGTATGACGCCGTGCTTAACCGATGCCGTCCGGGTGATGTCGACGGCAACAGCATCGGTCCAGACATATCGGACTTGAGCTACTTAGTGGACTTCTTGTTCATGGGGGGTCCGCAGCCACCATCGGCGCCATCGGCGAATGTCGACGGTCAGGGCCAGGTGGATATTTCCGACCTGACCTACCTGGCGGAATATCTGTTCATGGGAGGACCAGCACCTCAGGCATGCAGTTAGAGTGACCAGTGTTCGGGCGGGTCAGCTGACCCGCCCTTGTTATTTCTAACCGGTCAAGTCGGGCGCGCTCGCAGTTGGTCCGTGCAGACGGAGCAGTATGGATACAACGTTTCGATCACGGTTGTTGCAAGAGCCGGTTCTCTTCGACGGTGGTGTTGGTACGGAGATTCGGTCGCGCGTCAGCATGTACGTGTGCGAGGAGGCGAATCTGGTTAACCCGGATTTGATCCTCGCAATTCACTGCGACTACCTCAGAGCCGGAGCCGACGTTATCACAACCAATACCTTTTGTGCCCAGGCGCGGTACTTAGGCCGACTGGGACTCGCTGCAAGCTGCGCACAGTTCAATCTTCGCGGAGTCGGTCTGGCCAAAGAGGCCTGTGCGAGCCCGGCAGGTGAAAACCGTAACCGGTGGGTGGCAGGATCAATCGGACCCGGCATATCACTGACAGAAAGCGAATTCGATCAGGCGATGGCGGATTATCGAAATCAAGCACAGACACTGACTGAAGCTGGTGCTGATCTGCTCATCATAGAGACCTGTCAATCCGCACTCCAGATGCGGGCGGCATTGGTCGGAGTCAGCCGCGCCGTGGCGGATTCACAACGGGACCTGCCCTTAGTGGTGACCATCGGGCCCACACTGGGAGGATCGTTGCCCGGCGAACTATCCGTGGATCTCCTTGTTCGGGCATACCAGGACCACGGCCTGGCGGCGATCGGGTTCAGTTGCGGCGCCGGTCCATCATCGATGATCAAGCTGCTGGAAAATGCTCGTGATCGTTTTGATGGTCCGCTGGTGGTGCTGCCAAGTGCCGGTCTGCCGATCAATACGCACACCGGTCTCGAATACCCCATCCCGGCGACTGAGTTTGCAGACCAGATGGGGGTCATAATCGAGCGGTTTTCTCCGTCTATAATCGGGGGTTGTTGCGGCACGACTCCCGAGTACATCCGAGCCTTGTCATCCGTTCTTTCCGGAACGCAATCACATTAGTCAGGAATCAGCTTCGCGTTGAGACCGTAGCTTGCCCATAGTCATTCCCCCTTGGTGAATTCTGCCTGCCGAGTTATATTATCGTGTAAGCATTCAACAAACGGGTCTGCTTGAGCGTTAAATACTGAGTGATGGAGCCCGCCGTGACGTCAGCACACCGCCGAAATCCGTCTGTTCATTTATTTGTCGGCGCCATGACACTGCTCATGCCATTGTTTGCCCTTGGGGTCACGGAGGCTCGATCCGAAGAGCTTCGCGGCCCTGTCCCCGGGCGATTCATTGTCAAACTCTCCCCACACACCAAAGCCGCTGTACTTCAACAGGCCGCTGCTACAGAGGGTTCACTCACCGCGATTTCACAGCTCAGACTTCGGGACGATCTTCGCGGGGCCGAGTTTTGGGACCGGTACTACATATTCACTGCCACCAAGTCAGATGCAACCCTCGCGGCGGCAGCATTGGCGATCGGGCAGAACAATATCGAATGGATCGAGCAAGATTACTATCTGGAGTTTTTTGATTTCCCGACGGACCCCCTGTTTACAAACCAGTGGTACCTTCGAAACACCGGGCAGGAGTATCTGGGCATCGACCGCAGAGAAGGAAACGGTAATGACAGTCTGGTGTTGAAACGAGGGGTGGCCGACAAGGACATGCGCGTCTCGGCGTTCTATCAGACTCCGCCGATCGAAACGACGCGAGTGGTTGTGGCGATTGTTGATACCGGCACGGACCCAGACCATCCCGAGCTGGCCGGACGATACTGGAAAAACCCGGACGAAATTCCATCAAACGGAATCGATGATGACCACAACGGCTTTGTGGATGACACGCTGGGGTACGACGTCTCCGGGGATATTCCGTCGTTATTCAATATCGTTGGCGACAATGACCCGACCGACATTGTCGGCCACGGCACACATATTGCCGGAATCGTGGCGGCCAATGCCGACGGCAACGGCGTTGTCGGCGTCGCGCCGTGGGCAGAGATCATGTCGGTCAAGATCAGACCGAATGCCACCAATGCGGTTGGGGCCGCAGGCATCATGTATGCCGTCAACGCGGGAGCGCAGGTTATCAACATCAGTTGGGGAACGCCGTTTGAGGCGCTGATCCTGAAAGACGCCCTCGACTTCGCGCGTCGCAACGGTGTTTTTGTCGCCATTGCGGCCGGTAATACCGGGCGGCAGGACACATTCTATCCGGCTGCCTTCGATTCCGCGTTCGCTGTCGCGGCCGGGAATTCTTCGGGATTCGTGGCGTCGTTCTCAACTTTTGGCCCGCAAATCGACATAACGGCCCCCGGGCTCGACATCCTTTCGCTGCGTGCGGCGGGAACAGACATGTACGCTGATGCCGGTGAACCTGGCGTGCGGATCATTGGACCGGACTCGCTCTATTACCTTGCCGATGGGACCTCGATGGCTGCTCCAGTCGTGGCCGGGGCAGCAGCATTCTTGTTGGGGGTGCGACCCGATCTGAATCTCGACCAACTCGAAGACCTGCTTCGCATGGGAGCGTCCGATCTGGTTGACCCGCTGGACAAGAACGATACGCTGCCGGGACCAGATTCAGTTTCCGGCTACGGCTACATCAACGTAGCACAATCGTATGGTTTACTGCAACACGGCGGGTTAACCTTTGCACAGCCGACCCGCATGAGCCGTTACACCGGTGCGGTGCCGATCGTGGTGAGACCAGTAGCTTCGTACTCCGGCCCCTGGTGGTTGGCGTACGCCGTCCCGTGCGATCCCAACAATTGGCTCCCTATCGACTCAGGCTTATTATTCCCATCAGACTCACTGACCTGGAATTTCGACCAGCCGGCCATCAACGGCGATGTGACCCTTCGCCTGCTTGATGAGTTCGGTACTAGCATCACCACTCGCTTTACGTACGTGAACTCGCGCGGTCTGGAGTTGACGTCGCCGGCTCCCGCGGAGGAACTCCGCTACAACGTCATGATCCGCGGCTCAGCGTACGGACCTCATTTCGATTCCATGTTGCTGTCGTTTCAGTCTGCGGGTAAGCAGCCGATCCAGTTGCTTCGGAGCAGTGCCGAGTTTTTCGATACATTGATCTATACGTGGAATATCTCCGGGGTGGATACCGGTGATGCGACGATTCTCCTGACCGGCCATTTCGATGGCACAGTTGTGACCGATTCGATACCGGTGCGGATCAGTTCGACCTACGCGGCCGGATGGCCACAGGCGCTGGCTGGTCGTGGCTCACAAACGCCGGTTTGCGGCGATATCGATGGTGACGGGCAGAAGGAGATCATTGTAGGGACGAGTTCCGGGTTGTATGCGTTTCACGCCAATGGCGTCGTTGTCGACGGATTTCCGCTCATGCCTGACAAAGACATGCGCTGTGTGCCGGCCATATTCGACGTCGATGGCGACGGCAGTAATGATATCATTACGACGAACGAAGATGGCATCCACGTGTTTCGACACGATGGTACTGAGGCGCTCGGCTGGCCGAAAAATTGCACCACCGGCCTGCTCGCGTTTGGCTACCCAAATCCGACTGTCACGAATCTCACGCCGAATGAGCCGCCGGCGATCGCAATCGTCAACGAGGGGGGACAACTTCTGGCCTACGAACTGAACGGCGACTCATATTTCTACTCGCTCAGGGGATTCTACTCATCAATCAACCCCGGATGGACACCGGCGTATCGATACGGCGGTAATCTGGTGACGACAACTGATCTCAATGGCGACAATCTCCGAGAGGCGGTCGCAAGTTTCAGCGGCATTCTGCCGTCCTCGGGGACAGCGGTGTTCGATGGTCGCACCGGTCAACCCGCCTTTGATCTGCCATCACCACTGGTAATCAACGCGACTGTTGTCTACGGCACCGCGCTCGCCGATCTCACCGGTGATAGTCTCCCGGAGATCGTGAGCTGTGGCTACGACGCCACCAACGCCCGCGTTATATGGGCGAAGACTCAGGGGCTGTTCGATCTGCCCGGGTTCCCCATCCGGCTGCCGGAAATGAGCGGATGGCGCGGGAACTTCCCTACGCTCGCGGATCTCGACCTCGACGGCATTCCGGAGATTCTCTGCACGTTCTTCGAGTTTGATATAGGGACGTTGTATATTTTTCGTGTCGATGGCACACCGTACATTGAGAGAGCAGGCAGACCGGTCGGCGAAGCTTTTCGGTACTCCATGACTTTCGGTGTACCGATGGTGGCCAATCTGGCCGGCGATCAGTATCCGGAGATTGTCTTCCGGGGCGGTTACATCCTCCCAGGCACCGGCACAGAGAAGCTCTTCCTGCTCGATTACCAGGCAAATCTCCTCCCTGGCTGGCCGATCACCACAGCGGCGCCCAACAATCTTGTCATTTCCAGTCCCTACGCGCCTCTGGTGGATGATATCGATGGCGACGGTTTTGTTGAGATGGCTTTGACGGGCGATGCCAACCAGATATTTGTCTGGAATTTGGAGACCTCTTATGACAACGGCCGAAACAGCGCCCGGTTACTTGGCGACAATCGAAACAGCGCCATTCTCCCGGGCGCCGCGGTGCCCACTGATGCACCTGCCGAGGGAGGCACGCTGCCAACAACGCTGACCTTGCGGCAGAACTATCCCAATCCTTTTAATCCATCGACAACCATATCCTTCGCACTGCCGCAAAGAGGCAAGATACGGTTGACGGTGTTCAACCTGCTCGGGCAGCAGGTAGCTACTCTTGTCGATAACGAGTTGCCTCCCGGAGAGCATCGAGTGCAATTCGATGGTTCTGCATATGCCTCCGGTCTTTATCTGTACCGACTTGTCACTGACAATGGGACGGTTGCCAAAAAGATGTTGCTGATAAAATGAAAAGACTACTTCCGATCATACTTGCGTTTGCCCTTGCCGCGCCGGACGCCCGCGCGCTGATTTCGCGCGACCCGAACTTCACACTCCTGTGGAACGGATTTAACTCGGTCTTCGTGCGGGACAGTTTTGTCGTAGCGGCAGGCAACGATGGACTGATGGTGCTCCGGTATGATTCAGCAACTTCATTGTACGGTCCGGTGACGACACGATTTCTGGATTCGCGTCCGGCCCGCCTGAAGGTCACGGCGGACGTGATGAGTGTACAGACCGATGCGCAAACGCTTTACTTCTACGACCTAAGCCGCCTTCCGGAACTGGCCCAACTGGGATACGCCGATCTTGGTGGGACGCCGATCACAGACTTCGATCTGCACGGCCAGAGTCTATTTGTCTGCCGTGGATTCAAGGGGCTCTGGCGGTATCAACTGACCAACTACTCGTCCCCGCAGTTTATCGATTCGAGCATGCTGGGGATCCACTATGTGCAAGTGCAGTCCAACGACAGCGAACTGCTGGCACTGGACGACTACAACGGGATTCTTCGATACCGGCTCGACACAGTCGGGTTCGGAACGTTCATCGACTATCTATACATTCCGTTCCGAGTAAGCTCGTTTCTCGCGTTTGACTCGACTATCGCGCTGAGTACCGACACCGACGCCGTTATGCTGGCGCGCTTTGGTGCCGCAGGCCCCACGATATTCGATACCATTGGTCTATTCTCGGTGCCTCAACGCATGTATGCGATTGACACGATGCTGGTCGTTACCAATGACGACATGAACCTGGTGGAAGTGGTCAGCCTTCGGAGCTTCACGGTCTTCCATTCGTATCTGCTGGATGCTCCTGCTCTGAACAAACAGGCAGCGGTTTTTGAGCGGTATGGCGAGAATTTCATCATGTTCGCCGGTGCCTCAGGAGGCCTTCTTACCTATTCGCTCGACGAACTCTGGTTCAATCCTGCACCGCGCCAGGGGCTGGGACGGCCGGGCAATATCACGGGCCTGGCGATGATCGATAACCGGCTGTATACGGCCGGCGTCGCGAATCCGCTCGATGCTTATTCGCTGGCCCTTGATGGAAACCCGACCTTCGATACGACCTACCTGCAGGGACTGAATCAGGTGTCGGCCATGACCAACAATGGTGATACGTTGTTCGTGCAGTACACGCAGATGAAGCGTGTGTTCATTCTGGAGATGCGGCCGGAATCGCTGGCCTTTGGGGGTGCGATCCTCAACGATGCCGACCCGGTTGTTCAGCTCCTGTTCAACCCGCACTACATCGACACCCTCAGGTCGTTCTTTGTCGCTCAGGAGACCAAGGTGCGGCTGTACACGATCTCCGACCCTGACGCCGACTCCAACCCAGGCTTGATTTTGCCGGCAGGGTCGGTTTCCGTACTGGGGAGGATACGTCGAATAGCCGTACTGGACTCGGTGCTCTGCATTGCGAGCAACAAAGGACTCTGGCTCTACCGCATCTACAATGATTTCACGACCGATTATCGGACACATATCGACCTGACCGCCGAGGCGAATCATCTGCTTCCATATCAGGGGAAGCTGCTGGTCTTCGATGCCAATGATATGGTGGTGTTTGATATCACCGACCCGGCATTGCCGGTAGTCGATACGACTATCGCCATGCCGTTCGGCGTGTATGGCGCCACGTTCGCCGAAGATCGCCTGTATACCGTGGGACCGTACGGGATCATGGTGTTCGATGCCACGGGTCCGTTACCGAGCTTGCTTGACTATGGTGGGCGGTCCGGTTCACTGATCGCAGCCGAGAACGGCATCGTGGCTGTCTCCGACGGCTCCGCCATCCACATCTTCGATCTGAGAACATTCCGCACTGACTTCGTCAATAACGACAACGCCGGACCGGAGTCATTTTCGCTTGAGCAAAACTACCCCAACCCCTTCAATCCCAGCACGACCATTGCCTATTATTTGCCGTATCCTTCCCGCGTTGATCTGATCGTGTACAACATCCTCGGGCAGGAAGTGATCACGCTTGTCGACGAGGTGCGACCGGCCGGAATCCACACAGTCGAATGGGACGGCAGTACCAGCGCCGGTTCTCCCGCGAGCACAGGTGTGTACTTCTATCGCTTGACAGCCGGCGAACGGACCGAGACGCGTAAGATGATTCTCCTGAAATAACTCAGTGAGCCTGTGCCGTGATCTGCCCATGAAACCGCTCTCCTGCCTTGCCATCGCCGCTGCTGTTTTACTCCTGGCGGTCCCACTTTCTGCAGGGACTTTCGTCACCAACTCGACAGCCGATTCGCACGACGTAAACCCCGGCGACGGAATCTGCGGCGACCATATCGACGTGGTTAGTTCGCACTGCACTGTCAGAGCGGCTATTGAAGAAGCGAACGCCATACCCGGGCCGGATACAATCGTCGTGACAGCATCGGAGATTCCGCACATACTTGCGTTCGGTACATTGACGGTGACCGACAACGGTACAGCTATCCGCGGCGAGTCGGGTACGAGCATGCTCGACGGGCTTAATAATCCGTTTGGCGCTCCGATCCTCGACTTGTTGTCAGACAGCAATAGCGTTACCGGAATGTCATTTCAGCGTTCCCGTGGCGACGCCCTGGTCGTATCCGGGAGTTTCAATGTCATAGGTGGCGGCTCGAGCGAAGAGGGGAATCGGTTCGTCAATAATGGGCTGGACCTTCCGGACAGCTACGCGCTGCGAATTTCAGGAAAATCGGCCTCAGGGAATCTCATACTTCACAACTTCATCGGCATGACCGGCAACGGCACCGAACCGTTCGGCAACAGCAACGGGATAGCCATCGACAACGAAGCGCACGACAACGTGGTGGGCCGAGCTTCGAGCGCCTGGGCGAATCTGATATCGGGCAACAAAGGGTACGGTGTGCTGATCTCGGGAGGTGCACATGATAATGAGATCCTTGGCAATGTCATCGGTGCTGATATTACCGGCACCCGTGTGGCGCCGAACGGGTCAGGCGGAATTCTCGTGCGGAGCGGCGCGCATGACAACATGATCGGTAACCAGATCGACTCCTCCGGCAATATCATTTCAGGAAATGACGGTAATGGCATTACCGTCACGGGCAGCACCACGACAGAGAATTACGTATGCCGGAATCTGATCGGACCGGACATTACCGGTCTGCTCCCGCTTGCTAACGGCGGCGACGGCGTACGCATCGAGAATGGCGCGCACAGCAATTATATAGGCGGTTGTGTGGTGTCATCAGGCAATATCATCTCGGGCAACCGCGGTAGCGGGATCAGACTCACCGGTACGGGGACCTCACAAAACCAAATCTCGCACAATTGGATTGGCCCGGATATCCGTGGCTTCGGCGGTTTTTCAAGCGGCCAGGACAACAGCAACGGAATTTATCTTGGTGAAGGTGCGTCCGAGAATATCGTCGGCGGTACAATGGCTGACCGAAATGTCATATCTGGCAACAACTACTGCGGGGTATTGCTGACCAGTACAGGGACCAATGCCAACCGCATTTCCGGCAATTTCATCGGGACATCGACGGCCGGTTCCAGCACTCTGGAGAACGGCTGCGGTGTCATGATACAAAACGGCGCCTCGCACAATGTTGTCGGCGGCAACGCGATGACAGAAGGGAATGTCATCTCAGGCAACCGGGGACTGTTGTTCCCCTATGGAGCCGGGGTTGCGATCTATGATGAGGGGACGAACTATAATCAGGTGACAGGAAACAAGATCGGGACCGACAGCACCGGCACACGCGCCGTGCGAAATGGCTCGGCAGGCATAATTATCGGTGCCGGCGCTCAGCACAATCAAGTCGGCGGTACAAGTTTGGCAGAGCGAAATCTCATCTCAGGAAATGGTTCCGGTGCGATTGTACCTTCACTCGGACGCGGTGTCCATTTGTTCGGGAATGGAACATCCTTCAATCAGATTATCGGAAACGCGATAGGTCTTTCATCCACCGGATCAGTGCTGGCAAATGCCGGTAACGGCATTGCGCTGGTCGACGGTGCCACCGACAATCAGGTCGGCGGGTCCGATGACACCTACGGCAACGCCATCGCATTTAACCGTGGACACGCGGTGTACCTCGCCGATACAGGCACGTTCGATAACAGCATCAGACACAACTCCATGTACACGAATGACAGTCTTGGAATCGCGATTCGCCGGAGCGCCCAGCGCTCGATAACCGCTCCGAGCATTCTCGTTATGGACAACGATACGGTGACCGGCATCGGAGCGCCGCCGCTCGGTGTGGTCGATCTGTATCTGGCGGCAAGTGATCCATCGGGGCGTGGCGAAGGCAAGAAATGGCTGGCTACGACGACCGCCGACATCAATGGCAGTTTCAAAATGACGGCCGCCGGTTTGGGATCAGTCGATACCCTCACGGCTCAGGCTACTGACATCGAGGGAAACAGTTCGGAGTTTTCCATCAATGTGCCGGTGGGCCAGGTGACTGACATTTCCGATGAGGGTGGCGAACTGCCGGCGGCGTTCAGGTTGGAGCAGAACTATCCCAACCCGTTTAATGCGTCCACACAGATTGCGTACTCACTCCCCAGTGCCGGACTGGTCGAACTCAAAATCTACAACATCGTGGGACAATTGCTGGCAACACTTGTGAGTACCCCACAGTCCGCCGGCAATCATGTGGCGGTATGGGACGGGCGAAACGATGCCGGAATTGTGGTGTCCAGCGGCGTGTATTGGTATCGACTGACAACGGCTGATCGAACCGAAAGCAGGAAAATGCTGCTGCTTAAGTGAGGACCATATTGTGCCTAATCAAGTTGCCGACTCAGTTTCTGAATCACCCCCCACTCCTTTGCCGTCACCGGCTGGATTGAAAGCCGACTCCCCTTCTGGCAGACCATCATCTTCTCCAACCCTTTTGTCTGCCGTAGAACTGCGAGCGGGATGACATCGGGCAGTTTCAATTTGAACTTCACGTCAACCATAAACCAGATCGGGTTCTGTTCCGTAGCTTTTGGATCGAAATACGGATTGGTCCGGTCACGAGCGGTATGATCAGGGTAACCGGACCGGACAACCTCGGCTATGCCCGCGACACCCACAACATCGGTTGAGCTGTGATAGAACAGGACCTCGTCTCCTACTTGAACCAGATCGCGCAAGGTATTCCGCGACTGGTAATTGCGCACGCCACTCCATGGCGCGGTTTGACCCGGGCTGTGCGCCAGATCGTCTATTGAGAACTCGCTCGGCTCGGACTTGAAAAGCCAGTAACGTTTGGGCATCAAACTGTTTCTCCGGCAGATAAATAACACAGAGATTCTCCGATTTCAAGCCTGCTTAAACGTCTTGACCTAATCGTAAACAGGCCAATAAGATACTGGTTGACAAATGGGGCGTTTTTTGTACTTTACACACGATGCATAATATTATGCCCATGTTCTTACCATTTGAGATCAACTGCTCATAATACAAGGGAATGACCATGAGACCACAGTCGCGACTCGCAGTCATCGTCTCCCTCATGATTCTGATTCTGACCGCCGGCAGCGCGCTGGCGGACCTGGACTTCGCTGTCAAACTCCGCACGGGTGACGTTTACACAACCACCAACAAAACCGCCATGCCGGCTTCAGCGGGGTTGGTAGATAAGCACATTTTGATACAATTCAATGGCCCCGTAACGGACCAGGAGAAAGCCCGCCTGACAACGCTTGGCATCGAGGTACTCGATTACGTCCCTTACTATGCCTACACCGCGCGCGTGACCCGCGCCTTCGATGCCTCGAAGCTCGATGCCTATCGTGTGCGCTGGTACGGCGAGATCAAGGCCGACTATAAAATATCCCCATATATCACCGAGGTAGGCATCAAACCGTGGGCGCGTCGGGGCGGCGATTTGGTGCAGTATACGATAGTGCTGCATCGCGACGAAGATATCGATTTCTGGAGCACTGAACTCCAGGCACAGCTTGGTGCGCAGATCGTCGGCCAGGAACGCACGACCAATGCGATTGAGTTGATAATTCCTGAACCGTCTTTTTATCGACTGTCCGAGTTGGACGCTATTGTCTGGATCGAGCCGGCGCCACCGGACCCGATTGAATACAACAACTCTGCCCGCGTCAACACCAACGCCGAAGTGGCGCAAGCCGCGCCAATGAATCTATCGGGTCTTGGGGTGTCGGTGGCCGAATGGGATGGTGGCGGCGTGGACGGAAATCACAATGATTTCGGCCGTCGGGTGACCTCGATGGACGGAGCTGCGATTGCCACCCACGCGACACATGTGGCCGGGACCGTGCTCGGTTCCGGCTCTGAATCGGGCGGGACCTATCGCGGCATGGCGCCTGAGGCAGAACTGCTGTCCTATTTGTGGTGGGGCAGCGCTTCATCGGCGTTCAATCAGTATTCAAACGTGATCAATAACTACAACGCCACCATAAGCACAAACTCGTGGGGGTACGGGGTCGGTAACCCGGCCACGCAGGCAGCGTGCGAAGCGACGCTCGGCAACTATTACAGCGAGGATGCCACGCTCGACAATTTGGTGCGAGGTTCCGCAGGTGAACCGATAGTCATCTGCTGGGCGGCCGGGAATCAGCGGGGCAGTTCCTCCTCCTATTGCGGTTCGATCGGCTGGACGTATAACACCGTCGATCCCCTGGCCAGCTCAAAGAACGTGATCACTGTCGGGGCGATCAATTCAAACAACAGCAGCATGACCAGTTTTTCATCGTGGGGCCCCACCGACGATGGTCGCATTAAGCCGGACGTCGTTGGACCCGGCTGCCAGAGTAACGACGATGGCGGCTTAACCAGTACCAGACCAGGGTCAGGGTACACGGTGTTGTGCGGTACCTCGATGGCCACACCGGCGGTGGCCGGGGTTGTGGCTTTGGTACGAGAGTCGTGGGACCTGCATTTCGCACCATCAAACCCGCTATCTTCGACCATAAAGGGAGTTCTGATAAACACGGCCATCGATCTGGGGAATGTCGGTCCGGACTTCGCGAATGGCCACGGTAAAGTGGATGCTGTCGCGGCCTGTAACAAGATCGCCGTCGGTGGGCCCTCGTATCAGGAAAATCAGATATCGACCGGGCAAACGCAGGTCTATGACTTGACAGTTCCAAGCGGCGCTGCCAAAGTTAAGCTCACGCTGGTGTGGGATGATCCTGGGGGAGCGGGGATCGCCGGGAAGAACCTCATCAACGATCTCGACCTGACTTTGGTGGATCCGTTTGGCGCCGAACATCAGCCATGGGTGCTCAATCCGCTGATTCCGAGCCTGGCGGCGACCACCGCTGTGGATCGAACGAACAACGTCGAGACGGTCGAGTTGGACAACCCGCAGCCGGGGCTATGGAGCGCCAGGGTCAACGGGTACAATATCCCAAATGGCCCCCAGAGTTATTCGTTGGTGTTTACGCCGGACAGCATCTACACGCCCGGCAACCTCTTAGCGCTGGCTGTGTATGATAACGGCGATCAAGTCCAGAATGCCGGGACACAAGTGCCTGTACCGTTCTGGGTCTCGAATGTGGGCGCTACCTCCGATTCTGTGCATGTCACAATTTCCGATAATCGCGGCTGGCTACTTTCGAATGTCGACACCATCGTCATACTGAATCAGTTTGATTCATCGTACGTCCCGGTCACAGCACAGATTCCCGGAGGATTGCTGGCCGGTGACAGCACGCTCGTTACGTGTAGCGCCGTCAGCGAAACCGACACAGTAGTGACTGCACAGGGCGTAGTGGAGCTCTCCGTCGCCGCAGTTCATGTCATCAGTGTAGCGCCGCCGACGGCAGACACGGTCCCGTCACCGACGTCGTACCCGTTCTCGGCAATGGTCCGCAACGAAGGGAACGCCTTCAACACGATCACGGTGTCGCCATCCGATCAACGGCAGTGGGCATTCTCACCGGCGAACCGCGTAGTCGGTATTTCACCAGGAGACAGTGCCGTTGTGTCCTTCACACTGGCAGTGCCGCCCGAAGAAGCTCATATGGCAACTAATCAGGTTACCCTGAATGCCACCAGCACGGGCGGAGCAACCGATGCACCGGTGTTCGTTCTAACCGTCTACAACCCTTTTCCGCCCCCCACGCTGCTGATACCCGATGCCTCCGCGTACACGCAGAGCCGCACGCCGGAGTTTGCATGGACTAAAGAATCAGGGACGACGTTCCGGTTGTATGTCGCGCAGGACAGCTCGATGACCTCCCCGATCCGCAACTACGGAAGCTTGACAGATACCGTCTTCAGTCTGCCGCCAGCCGACTCTCTGATTGATGGCGTCTACTATTGGGCAGTGCGGCTATACGTGGGGGTGGACTCGTCATCGCTCCAGCGATACCCGCACAGGGTAGTAGTGGACAATACGCCGCCAACATCAGTGGGCGCGGTTTCACCCATCAATCGTTACGACAGCTTAATAACCGTGATCTTCACGCTCTCCGGGACACCACCTCCCCCATATGTGGGCAAGGCTCCCGAATGGAATGAGATTCAGGTGGCTAATGACTCAACCTTCGGCTCCCTCATCTCGACTCTGGCGCTTGATGCGTTTACTGTCCCGGCTGCCGGCGTTCTTCCAGAAGGGCGGCTGTACTGGCGTGCCCGCCGAGTGGATTCTGCCGGCAATGCTACGGCGTTCACACCGGTCGTGAACTTCGTGCACGACACGCAGACTCCGCCAATTCCGACACCGACATTCCCGGCTAACGCCGCGACCATCGGTGGTGATCTCGTGTTTCGTTGGGACGCCGGCCCAGTGCCGCCGTATGAACGCTCGGCTGAGTTCTATTTCCTGCACGTTTCCAATCGCGCCGACTTCGCCGACTACAGCACCTTCGCCGATTTCCTGTTTGCGGACAGTCAACTGATACAGTCGCCGCCGCTTGTTGAAGGGACAACGTATTATTGGCGGGTGAAGACCATCGACTCGGCCGGATTCTACTCCGACTACAGCGCGCCGTTTCACTTCACGTATCTCAGCTATGTCTGCGGTGATGTGGATGGCAGTCTGACCGGGCCGGATATCAGCGACCTTTCGCGGCTTGTCGACTACCTGTTCTTTGGCGGCTCTACGCCGGATCCGGTTAATGCAGCTTCATTCGACTGCAACATGACGATCGATATCTCGGACTTGACCATCCTGGTCGATTTCCTGTTTGCCGGCGGCGCGCCTCTCTGCTGCCCATAGCCAGACTGACTGCTTGCTTTACCAAGGACCCGCCACGGCGGGTCTTTTTTTTGCCTTGGACAAGACCAATCGCGAGTTTGCGTCTTTTGCAGCTATATTACTCTTATGAGATTTCCCTGGAACGGCAGACACGAGGAGCAGTTCGCTGAACTGCGGGAGGCGATGGTGCTTGAGCAGATCGAGCGGCGCGGCATCACTGACCGCACCGTACTCGACGCCATGCGTACAGTGCCACGCCATTTTTTTGTTCCCGAATCGAGTAGGGCGGACGCCTACGCCGATGGGCCGCTGTCAATTGGTCACGGCCAGACAATCTCCCAGCCATACGTGGTGGCCTCGATGACCGAGGCGTTAAGGCTTGACCATCGCAGCCGAGTTCTGGAGGTGGGGACAGGCTCGGGGTATCAGACGGCCGTCCTCGCCGAAATTGCCGCGCGAGTGTATTCTATTGAGATTCTCCCCGACCTGTCGCAGCGTGCGACCGTCCTGTTGGCCAGACTTGGGTACACGAATATCGAGACTTCGGTGAGAAACGGCTATCACGGCTGGCCCGAGGAGGCTCCGTTTGACGGCATCATCGTGACGGCCGCAGCCAGCCATGTACCGCCCGACCTGTTAACGCAAATGGCCGAAACCGGCCGACTGGTCATTCCGGTTCAGGAGTACGGTCCGGAACGGCAGGACCTGGTGTTGGTGGAGCGAACCGATGGCGGCCTGAAACGGCAGGTCCTGTATCAGGTCAGGTTTGTGCCGCTGGTTGAAGAAGGCGGCCTGTCGGATAACCTGGACCCATGATTTAGGCCGGAACCTTTACCGGCCAGATGCGTCATAGTACTATTGTTATCGGTATCCATACGTTCACATCGTGTAAGGAGACGCAGCATGCGCGTGTTTCATCGAGTCATTCTCCTCACCTCCCTATGCGCCGTACTTCTGACCGACCTGGCCCTCGCCGGTCGCAGGGAGTATACGCTGACCGGCCTCAAGAAGCCGATCTCCGCTAAAGGATCATCCGGACTAAGCGACAGCGAGAAGCCGTTCGCCGACGTGGTCAAGAATCGTGTGGCCATTGGGGGGCTCTTCACGTTCTATCTGGACACCACCACCAACAGTATGTTCATGGCGATCAAGCCACACCAGTTCGACAAAGTGTTCCTGTGCGGAACCACGCTCTCACGCGCCGAAGGAGCCTTTTTCGATAACGGCGCCATGGACGAAACTTTCCCGTTCTACTTCACGCGAGTCGGCAAAAAAGTCATGATGATGGAGAAGAACCTTCGCCTGCGTGCCGACAGCAGTTCCAGCCTGCGGCGGGCGGTCTCTTCGGGGCTGTCGGATCACTTGTTTTCCTCCGCCAAAGTTGAGTCGAAACCGGATACCAGCGGCGCCATCCTGGTGGATGCCTCGGCGTTCTTTGTCCGGGACGCTAACAATGTCAACTACTTCCTGGGTCAGATGGGCCAGACCGGTCTGGCATTCGATCGTGACAATTCCTATCTGGAATTGGTCAAGTCATTTCCGGAGAACTCCGAGATCGATGTCCGCCTCCATTACCGAACCGCCAAGCCGGTTTCGGCGGTGACTATGCAGAACCCGTACTCGCTGTTTCATACCTATCATTACTCATTATCTAACCTTCCAGAAACGGACTACGTGCCGCGCATCGCGGATGACCGCGTCGGGCACTTTCAGACTCTTTACGAGGACTACTCCACCCTCGACAAGGAGACACCCTATGTGCGGTACATCAATCGCTGGAATCTGAAGAAGAAAGACCCAGATGCGCGGATCTCAGAGCCGGTGGAGCCGATCGTGTTCTGGGTAGAGAACACTGTCCCTAAAGAGTATCGCGGCGCAGTGGCCGAGGGCATTGAGTTCTGGAATCCTGCATTCGAAAAGATCGGGTTCCGGAGCGCGATCATCGCCAGGCAGATGCCGGACACAGCCACCTGGGACCCCGCCGACGTGCGATACAACACAGTTCGTTGGATGGTCATTCCAGGGGGCGGATATGCGGTCGGGCCAAGCCGAGCCAATCCTTTCACCGGCCAGATATACGACGCTGATATCCGGGTGTCGTCAGACTTCATCCGCTACATGTTCAGCAACATGGAGAATTTCATCAAGCCGGTATCGTTTGACGGCATGATCGCCGATGACACCATTGGGTTCCGGAAGGCGCTCTCCCAGAGATCGATCGAATCGGGCAGCTTCTGCACCTATGGGTCGGAGTCCGCCATGGAGGCAGCTTTCGGACTGGCGTATCTCGAAAGCATGGGAGATCTGGCCAACAAGGACTCGCTCACAAAAGAATATGTGCACTCGTACATTGTCGAACTTGTCGCCCACGAGGTGGGACACACGCTGGGGTTCCGGCATAATTTTAAGGCATCGACAGCGTACGCACTCGAGCAACTGGCGAACCGGGATTTCACGCGGACCCACAGCACCGGCGGCACCGTCATGGATTACACCCCGCCGAATATCGCCGGAAAGGGAAAACCACAGGGTGAATACTATGCCTCCACACCCGGTCCCTATGACAACTGGGTAATCGAATACGCCTACTCCGATTTCGGCGCCGAAACCCCCGAGGAAGAACTGCCGAAATTGAACGAGATCGCATCCCGGACGGCCGATCTGACGCTGGCGTACGGTACCGACGAGGATGCTTTCGGCATCAGTCCAAAATCGGTGGACCCTGCCTGCAATCTGTTTGACCAGGGGAACGACGCGCTGAAATTCGCACGGCACAAGATCGGATTAACCCGCGAACTGTGGACCAACACGATCAAGGAATTCGAAAAGCCGGGAACGCGCTATCAGAAGATACTGTCCGTATTCCAGACCGGCTGGCGGTCGTATATCGAAGCCGCGCAGTGGGCGCCCAAATATGTCGGCGGCCTGTACGTGCGGCGCTCCCATATCGGCGATCCAAGCGGGACAGACCCGTTCGAACCGGTGGCCGCAGCGGACCAACGGAAAGCGGTCGAATTCCTGAGTGAGAATTTCTATGCTCCCAAGGCGTTCGACCTGCCCGCCGAGCTTCTCAACAAACTACAGCAGGAGAACCTTCAGGACTTCACCTTCTCAGCATTCACCACACCTCAGGTCGATTATCCGTTCCATCAGATGGTGCTCGCAGTCCAGAAGCTCTCGCTCGACAAGTTGTATCACCCGCTTACGATCGGGCGCCTCCTGAACAATTCGAGCCGGTTCAAAGCGGGGCAGGAAAAGTACACCATGTTCGATATGTTCACGGATGTCCGCAAGTCGATCTGGTCGGAAGCCGCGACGGCCGCAAATGTCAACAGTTTCCGCCGCCAGTTGCAACTGGCGCATTTGGGAGAGGTGATCGATATCTATCTGAGCAACCCGGCCATGTATCCATCGGACGCCCGCTCGTTGGCAGCCAACGACCTGGATATTCTGGAGAACGCCGCATCACGTGCGGCTGCGGCGGGCGGAGTCGATGATATGTCGCGAGCGCATTACAAAGAAGTGGTGCGTCAGATTGCCGCGGCCAAGAAAGCGCAGCGGAGTTACTCGTCAGGCATTATGATCATGGGCGGTTGACGCCAGGGGAGTTGACAAAGATCGGTCTTTCGGGGTCGGAGTAATCCGGCCCCGTTTTTCTTCACCAATGGAACGGTGTGATTGGGGAGTTATTTGCGGTTGTTGTTGGCCGACTGGTAGAAGAACTTGATGTAATTCCAGGCGTCACGAGCCTTGTCGGCATAGACGAACAACTTGATGTCTTCTTCGTCGATCGTCCCTTCGGCTACCAGGTGCTCGAACGCGATCACTTTGCGCCAATATTTCTCGCCGAACAAAACGATGGGCAACGGTTTGACCTTTTTCGTCTGCACGAGGGTCAGAGCTTCGAACAGTTCGTCCAGTGTGCCAAAACCGCCCGGAAATGCCACCAGCGCTTTGGCACGCATCAGGAAGTGCATTTTGCGGATGGCGAAGTAATGGAACTGCATACACAGGTCACGGGAGATGTAGGGATTCGGTTCCTGCTCCATCGGCAGCGTGATGTTCAAACCGATTGACTTGGCGTTGACATCGAAGGCTCCGCGATTGGCGGCCTCCATGATGCCGGGACCACCACCTGTCACGATGACATATTCGTGGCGGTCGGCCATCTGGCACTCCGACGATACCAGGCGGGCGAACTCGCGAGCTTCATCATAATAACGGGATTTGGTCTGGATCGACTTCGCTACGGCCAGCTGCTTGCGAAGGGCCCGGTCCCTGGGGCGCGATTTCACTCGTTTGGCAAGTTGGGCAACTCTGCGCTGTGCGTCGGCCGGTTCCACAATGCGTGTCCCGCCGAACACGACGATGGTCGATTGTACTTTGTGCTCACGGAACAGCATCTCCGGCTTCAGCAATTCAAGCTGAAGGCGCACCGGACGAAGGTCATCCCGTTTCAGAAATTCGAGATCTTCATAGGCAACGCGGTACGCCGAAGTCTCCTTGAGCGCAGCTAGTTTCTTCTCCCGGTCTGTCCGCTTGCGAAAGATCCTCATGAAGACATGCTCCTGGAAATGTTTACTAATAAACGCTGAAAGCGGACAGTCATTCGAACCCGGCTACCTGGCCACATCGGCGAGATACTTTTCAAGTGAGATAGAAGTGGGAACACCCAGACTTATTCCAACTGACTGCGCTGTTTTCACCCAGGGATGTTCTGGTGTGACCAGGCGTAGTTTTCCGGCAACATCTTTGATAGCGACCGAGGTCAGCTCGTTCCTCTGCAGCGCCACCATGCGACCATAGTCGCCGCGCATCACCAGGTGGACCGCTTCCACACCCAGCCGCGTAGCCAGAATTCGGTCGAACGCGCTCGGCGAGCCACCGCGGAGCAGGTGACCCAGAATGGTGACCCGGCATTCGATATTCAGAATCCCCTCGAGTTGCGCTGCTATCTGACGCGACACACCACCCAGCCGAATGGCATCGGGCGAGTTTTTGACCCGGCGACTTACCGTCATTTCGCCGCCGACCGGCTTGGCTCCCTCGCCAACAATGACGATCGAGAAGTTCTTTCCCTGGCCGTTGCGGATACGGACCTGCTCGCAGATCGAGTCAATATCGTATGGAAATTCCGGTATCAGAATGATATCGCCACCCCCGGCCAATCCGGAGCCGAGCGCCAGCCATCCGGCATATCGCCCCATCACCTCGATCAGCATCACCCGATGGTGAGACTGCGCCGTTGTATGAATGCGGTCGATGGCATCGGTGGCCGCCACAAGGGCAGAATCGAATCCAAACGTGACATCGGTACCGACCAGATCATTGTCAATGGTCTTGGGCACACCGACTACCCGCAACCCCTTTTCCGCCATCCCGGCTGAAGCCGCCATGGTGCCGTCACCGCCTATGGCGATTAGCGAGTCCAACCCGAGTCGCTCGAAATTCAGAAGTCCCTGCGAAGACCTGTCCAGATAGACGTAATCATCCCCCTGAAGCACCGGGAAACGGAATGGGTCACACCGGTTGGACGTCCCAAGTATGGTCCCCCCTTGCGACAACAGGCCGGACACATCCTTGGAATCCAGAGTGCGATACCGGCTCTCGATCAGACCTTCGTAGCCATCGGCAAAACCGACCACCTCGGCGCCATAGTCGTTTTCGGCGGTGCGAACCACCGCCCGGATGACGGCATTGAGGCCCGGGCAGTCGCCACCGCCGGTCAGAATGCCGATCCGTCTCTTTGCTTTTGCCATATGTTTATCTTACCACACTTGGTGCGCACAGAAAACAAGTATTTGCGGTTGCCCACCTCTTTTTGTTTACTATCATCGGTAAGTTGACTTTCCGACTGAACCCCTCGGCGCCGATGAAACGGAAGACAGTAGCGCCAGAGTGTCCCGACAGTTGGTAAATAAATGTGTCGGCGGGTCGATATTTATGAGGTAATGGCGGACTGATGGCGAGCCGCTCCCACAAGGCATAACAGGGATGTAACATGCGTATAAAACAGCTTCTGGTCCTACCTAAACTGCCCCAGCGAATTAGTTCGTTACAAGAGATGGCCCACAACCTCTGGTATTCGTGGAACTGGGAGATCGTGCGGCTGTTTATCCGTCTCGATCCGGATATGTGGGAGGCATGCTATCAGAATCCGGTTGAAATGCTGGCCCGACTGCCGCAGGAGACCCTGCTCAAAGCGGCCCAGGATGAAGCTTTCCTGGTCAGCCTCGACCGCGTCCACGAGAAATATCGCGACTATATGGAACGCAAGAAGTGGTTCCATTACAAATACGGGTCGCTTGAAAACCGGCGCATCGCCTATTTCTCGCTTGAATATGGTCTCGATACCGGACTGCCGGTGTATTCGGGGGGATTGGGCGTCCTGTCAGGCGATACCCTCAAATCTGCCTCCGATCTTGGCCTGCCCATGACCGCCGTAGGGCTTCTTTATCGCTACGGCTATTTCCGCCAGTTTCTTTCCCCGGATGGCTGGCAACAAGAGCGGTACGAGGAGAACGATTGGTACCACATGCCGGTCGAATTGGTGAAAAGCGACAAAGATGAACCGGTGCGCGTTAAACTTGACCTCGATGGCACTCCCGTACTTCTCCAGATTTGGAAAGTTCATGTCGGCCTCACGCCGCTTTATTTGCTGGACAGCAATATACCGGAGAACTCCACCAAGGCGCGCGACATCACCTCCGTCCTATACGGCGGCGATAAGGACATGCGGATCCGCCAGGAGATAGTCTTGGGAATAGGCGGCGTGCGCGCACTGCGTGCGGTGGGGATCGAGCCTTCGATCTACCATATCAACGAAGGTCACTCCTGGTTTCTGACACTGGAGCGACTCCGCCAACTGATGCAGGAGAAGGGACTCAGTTTCGCCGAGGCATCTCAGTATATCTGGTCGACGGCCGTCTTTACGACCCATACCCCTGTTCCGGCCGGCAATGAGCGCTTTGATCCGGTACTGGTTCATCGCTATCTCGGCCCGATGGTCAAGGACCTGGGAATCACCTGGAAGGATTTCCTTTCCATTGGTCGCGTCAATCCGGGCGATGAGAACGAGACATTCTGCATGACCGTGGCGGCGCTCAAGTACTCCGCCTTCGTCAACGGCGTTTCACAACTGCACAGCAAGGTCACCCGCGACATGTGGCACAATATCTGGCCGGACCTCCCGCGCGAGGAGGTACCCATTAGGGGGATCACCAACGGCATCCACCCGTCTTCGTGGGTCTCGCACGACATGACCGAGTTGTACGAATCATATTTCGGTCCGCGATACACGGAGCGACCGGGCGCACCGGAGGTCTGGGAACGCGTGGACAAGATACCGGATGTCGAGTTGTGGCGTGTGCACTGCAAACGGCGGGAACGACTGGTCTTCTTTGCGCGCAAACGGCTCAGACTACAGCTTTCCCGGCGGTCAGCCTCGCAAGTCGATCTTCAGCGTGCCGAACAAGTGCTGGATCCCAACACGCTGACCATTGGCTTTGCGCGAAGATTCTCGACGTACAAACGTGGCGCGCTCCTCTTTAGCGATCCGGACCGGCTGGCCCGGATGATCAACAATGAGAAATGCCCGGTGCAGGTCATTATTGCCGGCAAAGCCCACCCTCTGGATAATCCCGGCAAAGAGATCATCAAGAAGATCATCGGCTACGCCAGCGAGGAGCGATTCCGAAATCGGATTATCTTCCTCGAAGATTATGACATCAACGTCGCGCGATATCTGGTCCAGGGCTCCGATATCTGGCTGAATAATCCCCGTCGCCCCGAAGAAGCATCCGGCACCTCCGGTATGAAAGCAGCCATTAACGGCGCCCTGAACGTGTCCATTCTCGACGGCTGGTGGGCCGAGGGATACAGTGAGGAAGTCGGTTTCAAGATCGGTCACGGCGAAGAATACGACAATGTCGACGTCCAGGACCGCTTGGAAGCGGAGTCGTTGTACAACGTGCTGGAGCGCGAAGTCATCCCGCTGTTCTATTCCCGCAACGGGCGCGGGTTGCCGTCCGAATGGATATTGAAAATGAAAGCGTCGGTCCGTTCGGCCGGTCAGCGATTTTCCGCTCAACGGATGCTGATGAATTACGCCGACCTTTTTTATGCCCCGGCGCTTATTACATCGGACCGGATGGCAGCCGATAATTTCACACTCAACCGCGATGTTACCGCCTGGCTCGACCGGGTCAGCAGGAGTTGGGAGAAGATTGCCATAAAGGACATCGAGGTTCCCGAACTTGGTCCAACGGTACAGGTGGGACAAAGGATCCCGGTCAGACTAAAGGTGTTCCTCGGCGCCATAACGCCGAATGATGTCCGGGTGGAGGTGGTGGCCGGGCGGCTCAACACGCAGGAGTCGCTTCTGAATTTCAACCCGGTGCCGGCCATGCTTGACGGTGACCCGACACAACAGCGTCCGACGGAAGAAGGCCTTTACACGTACTCGACTGAGGTCACTTGCCGTGAATCAGGAAGGTTTGGCATCTCGGCTCGGGTCATCCCTCACAACGAGAACCTGGTTCATACGCGTAAACCGAAGCTCATCAGTTGGTGGTGAGATTGCAAACCATCAGGTTCTTCCCATCAAACAGTGCTGTTCCTGACAAAACAGTGCGGTCAGGCGTCCCCGCCTGACCGCATTCATTTTGGAAAGCAGGCCCTTTCAAGAACAGCGTTACTCTTCCCACTCAGTGTGATAACCTGAAAGGTCCCGAGCGCGGCCGATCAAATCCACCAGCTCGCGGGTCTGCTCGTTAGGCAGCTGACTGGAAATATCGGCCGCCATGCTTAAAAGATCGTCATAGTCGTTGTTCGCAGAGTACGGTGTCCCCTTCAGAAGCTCGGCGAATCGTGAAGCAACTACCGCCAGCCTGAACTCCGGTCGGGCGTTTTGAAAATCGCGATTCAGTCCGCGGGACTCGATATCACGCGAGACTTCCGTTACTTCAGTTTGGCCGGGGTCTTTCCAGCGAACCGCAATCGTCCCGATGGCACCGGAAGCACGGCGCTTCGTCAACTGCAATTCGTACAAAGCCGTGACCTCATGCCCGGCGCCAATCTCTCCCCCATCCTGTTTGTTGTCCCGAAACTTATGATCCGGCACGGCGCGGTTTTCGTAGCCGATCAGGCGATAAGCGGAGACGACGCCGGGATCGAACTCGACCTGCACCTTGACATCACGGCCAAGCATCTGGATGTTACCGGTCAGTTGTTCCACGAACAATGTGCGCGCCTGTTCGTAGTCGTCCACATAAGCGTACTTGCCGTTCCCCTTCTTCGCCAGCTGCTCAAGGAGTACGTCGTTGTAGTTCCCCATGCCGAAGCCAAACGTGCTCAGGGTGATCCCCTTCTGGGTGAACCGTCGTATCTCAGCCATGATGGCGTCCGGGCTGGTCTTGCCTACGTTGGCGACGCCATCGCTGCACAGAATCACCATGTTGGTGTAACTATCTGCGAACTGCCTATTGGCCATCTGATATCCCAGCTTCAATCCTGCCTCGGCATAGGTGGAGCCGCGCGGATAGAGCGAGTTGATGCGTGCCATGATAAGATCGCAGTGATCGGCGCGGGTCGGCTGCAGCACCACAAAAGCTTCCGAGCCGTACGCCACCACGCCAACTCGATCACGACCATTCAATTGGTTCAGGAGCATCTGCATCGACTGCTTGACCAACTGCAGCCGGTTGTCGTACCCCATCGAGCCGGAGACATCGATGACGATTGTCAGATTCAACGGCGCTCGCTCGCGGCGTGAGACCTCCTGCCCTTTAATGCCGATCTTCAGAAATGACCTTCTTGTATCGAACGGCGAACTGCTTATTTCCGTGAAGATGCGGAACCGGGATTCATCCGGCGGATTGTAGCCGTAATCGAAATGATTGACAAACTCCTCGACCCGGATCGCGTCTTGGGGCGGCAGGTTTCCCTCAATGAGATACCTGCGCGCCAGTGTGTAGGAGGCATCGTCGACATCCACGGCAAAGGTCGAAAACCGGTCGCGCCGGGTCTCGACGAAACCGTTGGTGCCGTAATCGCGGAAGAACATGTCGTACGGAAGCGAATACGGGCTCGGTACAACTTGCGGCACTACGATTGGAGGTTCATATCTACCGCGGTCCCGGTAATTTTCATTCACCTTCGGCGCGGCTGTACTCCCGGTAACCTGATCGCGCCGCACAATACTCTGTTCAATACCGGAACGGGTATCCTGAGCCGACTTGCCCGCCCCCTCCTTCAGTTCGGGCAACAGCATATCGATATTGGCGTGCTCGTCCGTAAGAGCGGGCTGTTTCTCCAGCTTGTGCTTTTCGGTATCCTTAGGCTGAAGTGCTATATCAATCTGCCGTTTCTGACCCGCGAACACTGTCACCGCCGACAGTTCTTTGGTTTCAAAATCCGCATGGCTAAATCGGACGGAATATGTCGCGCTTGGCATGTTGCCAAAGTTGAAGAAACCATCGCTGTCTGATGTTGTCACCTGCTTGGTGCCAAGGAGCGTCACTGTGACCCCGCCTATTCCCTCTCCGGATTCCGCATTGGTGATCCTCCCTTCAAGCTGCCCCGCCCTCTCAGCCGCAGTTGCTATGGTGCAACTTATCAACAGCACGATTGCGACTGCCCATCTGACAATTCGATACTGGCCACTCATGGCTGATCTCCTTTCACTTTGGTTCAATTATTCGTTTTCTATTTTCTGCCCTCTTTACTTCCGTGGGAGCAAAATCTTCCGCCAAAACTTGATGATGGACAAAAATGGAAACCGACCGGCAAAAACACCGTAGATGCATCTGGATGAATCTGTTCGGGACAGCAACCCTCATATTTTGTCAGCGGCACGGAGTTGGCGTGCCCGTGGCCCGGAAACGGGGATTAACCGCTTGACAGTCAACTCAGTAGGGTCTTAATTCGCTCGATAAACCACTGCCGAAATAAACCATGGAGGAAAGAATGAAGCATCGGATGACCAGGCTGGCGCTGTCATTGCTCGGCCTGATGGCTCTGGTCGTGCCCCGGGTCGCGGGATTCGATTTCACGGCGCTCGAGAGCACGGTAACCGAGCATAAACTCAAGAACGGACTTACCGTGCTCGTCATGGAACGGCACGACGCCCCGGTGGCATCGTTTGTAAGCTGGGTGAACACCGGCTCATCCGATGACCCCAAAGGGTACACCGGCCTCGCACACATGTTCGAGCATATGGCATTCAAGGGGACAACCACTCTCGGGACTAAGAATATCAAGAAAGAGCTCGGCCTGATAAAGGTCGAGGATTCGCTTTTTATGCTGCTGCGTTCCGAACGCGCCAAAGGGCGGATGGCCGACAGCACCAGGCTGGCTACACTTGAGAAACAATACGAGGATGCGCGTGAAGCCTCGTATCAGGAGGTGAAACCGAACGAGTTCGGCAATATCGTCGATCGCGAAGGAGGCGTGGGACTCAACGCCTTCACCAGCAACGACGAAACGGTCTATTTCTTCAGTCTCCCCTCGAACAAAGTCGAACTGTGGATGTCACTGGAATCGGAGCGATTCCTGAAACCTGTCCTGCGCGAGATGTATAAGGAGCGCGATGTGGTCGCCGAAGAGCGCCGGATGCGGACCGAATCGAGCCCGATCGGCCGCCTGATCGAGGAATTCCTCACCCTTGCGTATAAGGCGCACCCGTACGGCATCCCCGGAGTCGGGCACATGTCCGACATTCAATACTATTCCCGCAAAGAGGCACAGGCGTTCTTCGACAAGAACTATGTGCCCGCTAACATGGTGGTGGCGATAGTCGGCGATGTTAACGCGGCTGAGGTGACCAGGCTGGCCGAAAAGTACTGGGGGCGGATCCAATACCATCCGGCTCCGGACCGGATCGCAACAGTCGAACCGGAGCAGGCCGGTGAGCGGCGGTCGGTGCTCGAAGACCCCTCGCAGCCGGTGTACATTTGCGGATGGCACATTCCCGATGTCACCCACCCCGACTATCCGGCCATCAACGCTTTGATGGATTACCTCGGTACCGGCCGCACGTCGCAACTCTACAAGTCGTTGGTCAAGGAGAAGAAGGCGGCTGTGCAAGTGGCGGGGTTTGTCGGCTTCCCGGGCGACAAATACCCCAGCCTCGCGGCGATTTATTCCGTCCCTGCCGCCGGACACACCAATGAAGAAAGCGAGGCGGAGATCTTTGCCGCTGTCGAGAAAGTCCAAAACGGATTGATCACACCTGAAGAACTGGAGAAGATCAAGGCCCGGAACCGGGCGAATATGATCCGCCAGATGGATGGCAACCAGGGACTGGCGCTGCAACTGGCGGGCTACCAGACCCGGTGGGGCGACTGGCGTCAGCTCTTCAAGGAAATGGATCGTATTAACGCCGTGACGCGCGAAGATATTCAGCGCGTGGCCAAACAATATCTTACCAAGAAAAACCGCGTTGTCGCCATGATGAACACGGTGCAGAGTTAACAGGAGCGGCAGAAACAATGAAAACGAAGATGATTCGCCTGTTGGTTGCCGGTCTGGTGCTGGCGACCGTTGCGGCTGCCGCATCCGTCGCACAGGATGTGAGCAAGCTGAAGTACCCGGCCCTCAACCCGTTGGTGGTGCCAAAGGTTGAGAAGGTCACCCTTGAAAACGGCATTCGGCTTTATTTCCTCGAGGACAAGAGCCTGCCGATCTTTCGCGCCGCAGTGATGGTCAACGGCGGCTCATATCTGGAACCACCTGAAAAAATTGGCCTGGCTGATATTTGCGGCTCGGTCATGCGCACTGGTGGGACAGCCAAGTGGAGCGGCGACCAGATCGACGAAATGCTGGAGAGCGTGGGCGGCAGTGTTGAAACCAATATCGGCCTGTTGAGCGGCCGTGCATCGGTCAATGTGCTCAGCGATTACACTGATCTTGGACTTGAGGTGCTGGCCGACATCCTCCGCCATCCCGCGTTCAACCAGGACAAAATCGAGCTGGCCAAAGTGGAGCGCCGGTCGATGATCTCGCGCCGCAACGATGATCCAATGACTATCGGACGACGCGAATTCGCCAAGGCCATCTATGGGCCGAAATCGGTGTACGCGCGTCATACCGAATACACCACTATCAACGGTATCACGCGCGATGATCTGGTGGCATTCCACAAACTGATTTACAATCCCGAGAACCTTCAGTTGGCGGTCTGGGGCGATTACGACCGCACCAAGGTACTGGACAAGATCAAACAGCTGTTCGGCGATTGGCAAAAGGGTGCCTCTGCCCTGCCGCCTCCCCCGAAGGTCGACTATGCCTTTGAAAACCACGTCTATTTCGTCAACAAGAGTGATATCAATCAGTCCAATGTGTTCGTCGGACATATCGGCGGTCTGATCGACGATCCGGATTATGCCTCCCGTATTGTCATGAATAACGTCCTGGGCGGCTCGTTCGGCAGCCGCCTGTTCAACAGCGTTCGCTCGCGTGAAGGACTGGCGTACGCCGTGTTCGGCACGTACAGTGCCAATTTCGCGTTTCCCGGCATCTTCTTCAATTTTGCTTCCACCAAGTCCGAAACGACCGTGAAGGCGGCGCGCGAGATCATAAAAGAGATCAAACGGATGCAGACTGATGCCCCGACGGCTGATGAGACGAGTGTCGCCAAGGATGGATATCTGAATTCGTTCGTGTTCAATTTCGACGATAAGGCGGACGTGATCAATCGGCTGATGACGTACGACTTCTACGGCAAGCCGGAAGACTTCCTGTTCAAGGAGAAGGAAGCGGTGGAGAAAGTGACTTCTGCCGACGTGCTCGCGGCCGCACAGAAGAATCTCCATCCGACTACGCTCAATATACTCGTCATCGGAAACGGCGCCGAATTCGGGACACCGCTTGACAGCCTCGGCATGGGGAAAATCGACACTATCGACATCACCATTCCCAAGGCCGAGGAAAAGAAACAACTCTCGATCACGCCCGAGAATCTCAAGAAGGGCAAGGAACTTCTCGACAAGGCAGTGGCGGCTCACGGCGGCCTGACTGGATTCAAGAAGGTCAAAGCAGTGGCGGTGAAAGGGACATTTACCATCGCCACGCCGCAGGGGGACTTCCCGCTCGCCATGGAAGCGCTGACTGTCTACCCGGACAAGTCGCGTCAGGTGGCGACCATGATGGGCCAGAAAATGTACGATATCCGCGATGGCGGCATCGGCTGGAAGAGCGGGGCGATGGGGAAATTGACCGAAAAGACGGCCGATGATCTCAAAGAGGACGACCAGGAAACTGCCCGCAACACGGTTTATATTTTCATGACATCGGACAAGCCGAAATACCAGGCTGTATACGACGGCTCAGGCGAGGCCAACGGCTCCAAGGTGGAATTTGTCACTTTGATCGACGTGTCCAGTGCGCCGATCTGTCGTCTGGCCCTGGATGCTAAATCGCTGCAACTGGTGGCCAAGAGCTACTGGGGCAAATCTCCGTTCGGCGAGGGGACAATCGAGGACCTCTACTCGGATTTCAAGACGGTTAACGGACTCACCTTACCGATGAGCACTGCGAGCAGTCTTGACGGCAAGAAGTTCGGAACCATGCAGGCTGTGGAGTTCACCGTGAACCCGGAGATACCAGCCGGCAGTTTCGAAAAACCGTTGTAGTGCACACCCTAAAACAATTGCAAAAGACCGGTCTCACAAGGCCGGTCTTTTTTGTCCAGGCCATCGCAAGTGTCATGCAACTGTAAGTTATACAATGTCTTACACTTCGAGCGTACGCGACGCTCCGATCCGACGCTTCGGGCATAGTTTACAGAACTTCGCATTCGTCATATGATACAGGCTGTACGTCTAATCTTGGACGAGGCGTATTGGACGCTTCAGCTGCGTTTGTTGAATGGCAATCCAATTAGTCCTTCGCTCACGCGTGTGTGAAAATTGCCATCGAGTGCTCCGCGGTTGAACGCAGTGCGTAAGATGTCCATCCGGTGGTGAGGCGCATGGCAGAGTCTGTATGGTGTGCGGACAGGGAAAGCTCGCGGACTCGGGGATGGACTGCGCAAGGCACCTCTTGGAACGTTTCGATCGGAAAGACGGTAGCTGTCAAGTAGTTAAGGGACTGCGGGCCACGGCCTTGATACGGCCTGTTCGAAGCCAAAATCTTGATGAAGGCGCTTGTGTTTTGACGGGAGCCAACAGTATATTTGGGTTTACGCCGGAGGCTTTGAAGGTCGAGGAGTCCCTTTCCGAGAGGGTTTGAGTTGACCGTCGAATTCCGGCCAGAGCTTTGAGCAATTAAGCGTTTTGAACCGTCTATGGTTCAGAGCATTGAATGATAGGAAAGGTGCGGGACACTATGAACTTGAGGGGACTCTTCCGGGCATGCCTGGTCGTGCCCTTTGTGCTGCTCTCGGCGGCACCTGCATTTGGACGGATCGCATACGATGCGGACCGGGATCCATACCAGGACAACACCACCAGGGCGGGGCGACGCACTGCGGTCGAGATCGCCGGCCATACGGTCGGCAAGATCGTCCTGGCAGTCGGGAATATGGGGCGGTTCGGCATTTACGGAGGCGCTACTACGTATGACGCCATCACCGGCCAGAAGATCTATGCCTGCGAGTATCCTAAGAAATCGAACTCGCGGTATCTTTTCGTGGCCGCTTTCTGGATCGGCGCCGTTGTGGGGCGTGATACCCTGGTGTCGACTGGTGGCGACGGCTGGACCCCGAATATGTTCGAATTCTATCCGGACTCGGACCCCTTTGGCCCCATTGTCTGGCGGTCAATAACCGACCCGACCAAACCAGAATTCGATGGCGCTGTCTCCGAACAGGACCTGATCGGGATATACGCTGACACGTTCACCACCTCGGGACAAGGCGTATCGCTTGATCTGGACGCCTATAACAGCCGCCCGCACCGCCCGCTCGGCATCAAAGTGACGCAGCGGTCATTCGCCTGGTCCTACACCTATGCAGAGGACTTTGTGCTGTTCGACTACTCTATCGAGAATATAGGCAATCAGCGCCTCGACAAAGTGTACATGGGCATTTATGTCGATGCCGACGTTCACCATACCTCGAAGGACGGCACGAGCGGAGCAGGGGACGACATCTGCGGCTTCCTGTACGACCTGCCGACACCGCCAGAGTTCTCAAGCGTCTGCGAATTTCGCGACACAGTCAATATCGCGTGGATCGCCGACGCCGATGGTGACCCGCACGGCAACAAATATGACGACAGCTCGGTCCCGAATGTGACAGCCACGCGTATCGTCCGTACTCCTTCAGACTCGCTTGACGTATCCTTCAACTGGTGGATCAGTAACGGTGACGGGGCTCGCGATTTTGGCCCGCAGAAAGGTGCCGTCAATCGCGATATGGGTGCCGGGAACCTCGGCACGCCGGTGGGCGATATTCCCAAGTACTTCCTGCTGAAAAACAAAGAGTTCGATTACGACCAAGTCCGGACCGCGTCCATTCAGCCGACGGACTCGATCTGGCTTACGCCAAGACAGGACCTGGCACCCGACGTCGCCGATGGATTCGATACGCGGTATCTGTTGTCATTCGGGCCGTTCTCGATCACCGAAGGCCAAAAGCTGCCGATCTCGTTCGCTTATGTCGGCGGCGAGCGGTTCCACTACAATCCGGACAACGCGGCGGACAACCTCCCATTCAACCCCACAGAATACTATCGCAACATCAGTCTTGCCGATCTGGGTCTCAATGCCACCTGGGCGTCGTGGATCTATGATAACCCCGGTGTCGATACTGACGGTGATAATTATTTTGGCAAATACCGTATTTGTCCGCTGGATTCCGTCATTGACCGCATTGACACTGTTAACGATACAGTCGACACCATCTTCAGAGTCACTGTGGCTGACACTTTCTGGTATGAAGGGGATGGCCGACCGGACTTCAAGGGAGCGTCACCGCCGCCGGCACCTCTCACCTGGGTCTACCCAACCGTTGTCAACACCCCAACCGGAACATCCGGTCAGATCCGGGTCCGTTTCAACGGTGCGCGGTCCGAGACAATCCTCGACAACTTCTCTCGCGAGCACGACTTCGAGGGGTACCGTATTTATATGGCCCGCGACGAACGCGCCGCCAGTTACATGCGGCTGGAGTCGTATGACCGTCTCGATTTCAATAAGTGGATATTCAACCCCAACAAGCCGTTCGGCGCAGGCTACGAGTTGAAGGACGTTCCATACACGCTCGATTCGCTGCGAACGCTCTATGCGTTCGGCGGCGTGACCGACAGCACCTTCGACCCACTGGATTATGGACCAGGGAATCCGTACAACAACCCGTTCGGCAAACCGGGGCTTTCGGATTCGCTTTTCTACTTCGCCCCGCAGGACTATAACGCGTCCGATCTCTCCAAGACGAAGATCCGCAAGATTTATCCCGATGAGGACATTACCCCGCGTCCACCGGATTCGCTTATTGGCTATAGCATGGAAGCGCGGTTGCCGGACAATTATCCGGATTCTCTTCGCGATCTCTATTTCACCAGCGACAACCGGCTCAAATTCTATGAGTACGAGTACACGATAGAGAATCTCCTGCCCGCCGTACCGTACTTCATCAATGTGACGGCATTCGATTATGGGTCACCCAAAGCCGGGCTGGGGGCGCTCGAAACCTCGGTCACTTTCGAACCAAAACGCACCTACGCCCTGCCGACAGCCGATGAGGTGGAAGCGTCAAATCTTTCTGCATACGTCTACCCGAATCCGTACAGAGTTGACGGCGGCTACCGTCGCGACGGCTTCGAGGGGCGCGGCCAGACGGACCGACCGGACGACCGGGTGCGGATGATCCATTTCGCCAATCTACCGGCCAAGTGCACGATTCGCATTTACACGCTGGATGGCGACATGGTCAGGGAGATCTTCCACGATCTGCCCACGTCAGACCCAACCGCCTCGCACGAGACCTGGGACCTGATCACGCGGAACACGCAATTGGTCGTGTCCGGGATCTACTACTGGACGGTCGAAGCGGCCGATGGTTCGACTCAGATCGGGAAACTGGTAATTATCATGTAGTGTTCGCAGGGACATGAGACACCTGTTAACGACATTATGCCGCCGCAGCCTATTAACTGCGGCGGTCTTTTTTGAGATGCTGATCGCGACTGCCGCTTTCGGTCGCTCCCCTCTGCCGACATCGAAGGAAGAGGCGCTTCGTGCGTATCAGCATACTATGGCGCTGGCGCGTCCGATCGTCACCTATGCCGCGCATCGGCGCGGTAATATCGAACTGGCGGTGGCCAATAATGGCACCTTTGGCACCTACGGCTCAGCCGTCACCGAACCGTACACCGGCCAGATAATCCAGTCCTGCATATATCCGAAAAACAGCGATCTCGTGTTCTTGTGGGTTGGGGCGTTCTGGATCGGAGCCGTCGTCGGGCGTGACACTCTGGTGTCGACCGGTACGGAAGATTTTTACGAAAACCAGGAGTTCTGGCCCGAGGTCCAGCCGTTTGGCGACTTCACGTTTTCTTCCATCGACCTCAACAGTAAGTACTATTCGCCCAATGCTTACTCCGAGCAGGACGTGTATGCCGAATACACGGACACCGTGACGACGTCGTCGCTGGTGGCCAATGACCAGGTGGACCAGCGTCCCCACAAGCCGCTCGGCATCAAAGTATATCAGCGGTCCATGGCATGGAGCTACGCGTATGCCGATGACTTCCTGTTATTTGATTACAAGATCGAAAATATCGGCAGGTCACGATTGAAGGATGTCTACATGGGAGTCTGGGTCGATGGTGATGTCTGGCACACCACCCGTAACGGACCATCCGGCTGGAACGATGACGTAGTCGGGTTCCTTCACACCTACCCGGCTCCCGAAGGGTGCGGGTTTGTAGATACGGTCAATATCGCTTATCACGCGGACAATGACGGCGACCCGGTCGGTCCGGCGTGGGATTATCGCTCCACACGCGGCGTCGTGGGTACGAAAGTCGTTCGCACGCCTGCCGACACACCCAAATACTCATTTAACTGGTGGATCATCAATTACTCGGACCCGGCCCGGGATTTCGGTCCCCGCCGTCGTGAGACGCCGGGAGACCCATTCCGCGATATGGGATCACGCTTAGGGACCCCGCTCGGAGACCGGAACAAGTATTACCTTCTCCGACATCAGGAGTTTGATTACGATCTGTACGAGACGGCCCTCGATCATTCCCTCGAGGGCTGGCTCCCGCCACCACCGGAAGGGATTGACTACGCCAAGGGTTGGGATACCCGATATTTGCTCTCATTCGGCCCATTCACTATCGAACCAGGACAGAAACTGCCTATCTCGTTCGCCTGGGTAGGCGGCACGAATTTCCATGCCCACCCATCAGATTTCGAAGATCTTTTCGACCCGATGAATCCGCACGTCTTCTACAGCTCGTTGAACTTCGCGGACCTTGCCACCAATGCTCGCTGGGCCAGCTGGGTCTACGACAATCCGGGCGTCGACACCGACGGTGATGGATATTTTGGCAAGGCGCGAATCTGCCAATTCGATTCCCTGCTGATCCGTATCGACACGATCGTGAGTGGCCCTGACACTACGCTCGACTCCATCTACCAGGTGGTTCCCGGAGATTCGCTGTGGTACGAAGGGGACGGCAAGCCTGACTTCAGGGGGGCCGGCCCGCCTCCGGCGCCGCGCATGCGCATCATGCCGAGCGACAGCCGCCTGGTCGTGAGATGGAACGGCTACTATTCCGAAACAACGCCGGACATCTTCACGCGCTACGTGGATTTCGAGGGATACCGGGTGTATCTGGCCCTTGACGATCGGCTCAGCAGTTTCTCCATGGTGCGATCATTTGATCGTGAGGATTATCGACGCTTCAGCTGGCGGACGCTTCCCACCGGCGAATTGGGCTGGGCACTGGACGAGGTCCCGTTCACCCTTGACTCCTTGCGCCTTATGACCGGAGACTCCGCCTTTATGCCGCTTCAGTACACCCAAAGCAGACCATTTGTCTCCAATGACACCCTCTACTTCTTCGAGCCGCAGGACTACAATTCGTCGGACCTCACGGATACGGTTGCCGGCATCCACAAGATCTATCCCGACGCAACCAGGCCCGACGCCGATCCAGCGTCCTGGCTGCCTGAGGAGCTCACCTGGGAGCACGGTGAACCGTTGCCGAAGTACTACGAATACGAAATAGCGCTGAACGATCTACTCCCCTCTGTGCCCTACTACGTCTCTGTTACGGCGCTTGATTTCGGCTCCCCGCAGGCCGGACTGGAGGCGCTGGAGACAAGTCCGACCAACAACATGATCGTTGAGTACCCGCAAACATCGGCGGATACGGTCGAAGCTTTGTCTCTCGAGGCCTATGTCTATCCAAATCCATATCGCATCGATGGCGGTTATGAAGCCGGTGGATATGAGAACCGTGACCACACAATGGCCGTGGAACGCGCCCGGCTGTTGCATTTCGCCAATCTGCCGCGAGTCTGTACGATTTCGATCTTCTCGCTGGACGGCGACCTGATCAGAAAGTTGGATCACAATTACCCGCAAGGCGGCCCGGGCGCCATGCACGAAACCTGGGATCTGGTGACGAGAAATACGCAGTCGGTAGTCTCCGGTATCTATTACTTTGTGATCGAATCACAAGATCGCTCGCAGGTCGGCAAATTCGTTATCATCAAATAGCTACACTTTACTGTTGAACCGCTCCGGCAGGTAACGACCAAACAGCCAGTAGCCCGCAGCGGCCGCCAGCGCCAAAGACGAAATCGCCAGCCATGCGATTGCGGGGTTCTGTCCGAGGTCATCAAGGATCACGCCGCCGTATAGCGGCCCGAGTGACCAGCCGGCCGTTTCAAAGAACCCCCGCACCCCCATATAGCGGCCAATGCGCCCTTCGGGCGCCAACTTGGAAGTCAGAGTCAACCCGGGCGGCGAGATGAACAGCTCCCCGATCGTCACTACGGTTATACTGAAGGCGAAAAACTCAAATCCCACCAATGAACCCATCATGCCGTAACCCACGAAATACAACAGCGACCCCCAGGCCAGCTGGGTCGTGAATCTGTACCTGGCCAGCCAACGGGTGACCGGAATCTGCAATGCCACCACCAACAGCCCGTTCAGTGTGAAGAGCATTCCCAGTTTCGATTCGGTCAGACCGGCCATATCGACGGCATAAACGGAGAACGGCGCGATCAGTTGCGCCACGACAAGATATAAAAACAATGTCAATATCGAGTGGGTCGCCAGATACTTGTCGTCCTTGACGGCGAGCAGATCGGTGATCCGGAACTTATCAGTGACCGGCCGCTGCGGCGGCACTTTGAGATAGAAGCGAAATATCAGAGCCGACGCCAGCGTCAGGACCGCGGAGAGATAGAACAAGGACGAATACGACGTCTTGGCCAGAAAACCGCCGATCGCCGGTCCTACAGCCCATCCCAGATTGACGGCTGAACGCGCGACAGCGTACCCATCGAGCCGCTTTTCGGGCGGGAGAATGTCCACCACCAGGGCGTTGACTGCCGGCATGAAGATCGACCCGAAGATGGCGTTGACGGTGAATAGACCGGCGATCGCCCAAAACCCCCAATGCCATTGCACGGCAAACCCCAACGCCAGGAACGAGACAGAGCGAATCGTTTGCGAATGAATGAGCAGCCACCGACGACCGACCCGGTCACTCATTTCGCCGCCGACCGCCTGAAACACCGACCGAACAATCGCTATCGCGCCAAAGAACAGCCCGATCTCAGACGTAGACAGACCGAGTTCGGAGTGGAAATAAATGGAGAGAAATGGGATTGACGCCGCAAATCCCAGCGCTGCGACGAACCAGCCGGTGACAAGGATCCAGAGACTCTGGTCAAAACTGTGATAGAACGCCCGGGCACGCTGCAACATAACAGCCGCCAATATACGTGATGGGAGAAACCGGCCAAGGACGAAATCGACCTACGGAAATTCACTCTGCAGAGAGATCACCGTAGGATGCTACCAGATAGTCAGCGATCTGCTCAAAACCTGAAATATTGTATATCCCCCACCCGCGCGACGCCATCCTTTCGAGCGCCCCTTTGCGGTGAAGCGTGGCTATGCGCGAACCAAAGGAGTTGGCCTCGTTGAACGAATCGATCACACGCGCGACCGCATGTCGTTCGAGCAAAGCCTGGTTCAGTGGCGAGAAGGTACCGAGTGACGGTCCTACTACGAACATCGGCAGTCCAAGTCCGAGAGCCCAGTTGGTACGTTCGTGCGATGGGGCCATAAAGTAGTCGAACTGAGGAAACAATTGTGCGGTGAAGATGTCCAGTTCCCGTCGGGTGACAAACTCGACCAGGGTGGCTTCGGGTAGTTCCGATGGTAATGTCGTGGAGGCATCCAGGCGAAGCAGACCAATTCCTCTCCCCGCGAAACTGTGTCGGACCAGTCCGGCAAGCCTGCCCCGATGCCGAGCGAACACGATCACTCTGCCACCATCATACACTATGGAGCGGGCAGCGACCGCAAGCTTTTCGATATGAAGCCGCGGTTCAGCGCCGGACGAAAACAACACCCCTGTCAGTGGCTGGTGCTGCTCGAGCCGTTTCATTCGGGCGTCAAACGCATCCCGGCTCTGCCGCACCAATTGCGGCTCTATACACAACCCTGAGACTATCACCTGCTGGCCGCGGTAACCGGATTCGAGGAACGGTTGGGCCGCCTCGACAGTCGGCACAAACACAGTATGCGCGCCTTGCACCAACGACTCCGGAGGCACGGCATGTTCGCCATGCTGATACAACAGATCCGGGCGACCGGACAGGATGCCTACCAGAGTTGGATGAGCGACAAGCAATGGATCCTGTGAATGTCTGAACTGCCGAACCAGGTCACGCCCCATAAGGCGAAGCATGAAGCCGTGCCGGTTGTAGTCGTTTTGCGACCGGAGACGATTGTAATACGACATCAGGAAACGCGACGATGACCCCGTTCGATACAGCCAGCCGGCCCCTTTCCAGGCGAATCGCGACAGCCCGCGGGACAGCGCGATAGCATCGAGTTCCTTGCGCACCAGACCAATGTGCCCTCTGTGGATAAGGGCCTCGAGAATACCGTCCTGGTAGAACGGATGACCGCGCCCGAGATTCACGTACAGAAACTGTAGTTTCGCCGACATGGTGTAAATATACAGTGTGGACGGCGTGACCGCTATCGGTGCCGCGTCAATGAAAGAAGGCCGGCTGGGAGCCGGCCTTGTGATCTTCAAAGCTCATGCGCCTATGACATGCTGGCAAGCTCGCGGGCATCGATCACCCGGGAGAGATCCAGGAAAATAAGCAGCCGGTCATCCAGCTTGGCCACTCCCTTGATGTAGTCGGCATTGACGCCCGTCACGATCCCGGGGGGAACTTCAATGGTACTGGCCGGCAGGCGAAGCACCTCGGAGACTGCATCCACGATCATCCCCATGATCGTGCCGTTGATATCGACCACCACAATGCGCGTGCTCTTGTCGTACTCCTTCTGCTGAAGGTTGAACCGCTTGCGGAGGTCGATGATGGGAATGACCCGCCCACGAAGATTGATCACACCTTCCACATACTCCGGTGCCTGCGGGACACGGGTGATCTCCACCATACGGTTGATCTCCTGCACTTTCAGGATATCCACCCCGAACTCTTCTGAACCGATGTTGAAAGACACCAATTGAAGTTCGCCGGAGTTGGCCACGCCGACATGGTCGCTCTGTGTTGAAATGCCTGCTTTCATGTTGCGATTCCTTACCCCAATGTTAAGACCCGATGCTGCTTGTTCGTTTGTCGGTCTGCTCCCATCTTTGCCAGGAGAGTCGTCCCCCGGACAGCAGTCTCTTTCCGACTGTATCGGAGTTCTGCTGAATACCTGTAGCATCACTATGGCAAGCGTCTATCGTATTGTTACTTAACGCGTTAGAGACCCATGCGCACCAAATCCAACAACGGCATAATGGATGAATCGGTACCGATTGCAAAGCGCGAGGCGATGTCATATCTTCAACTCCAAAAAGCGATTGCAGTTGCAGGAGTCTCTTGTGAAAGACAAACGAAATGAAATACTGGCACGCCAATTGGTCGATTACTCGTTGGAACTTCAAAAGGGAGAAGTCCTTTACCTCGAAATAAAAGGGAAAGAGACACTTGAGCTCGGCAAGCAGGTACTCCAGTACGCTACCAGGAAGGGAGTCACCACATTCTGGTTCTACAACGATGAATCGCTGTTGCGGCAGTTTGTCCGTCATGCCAATGACATCCAGTTCATGACCCAGGCGGAAATGCACCTGAAGCTGATGGAACGCGCCGATGCCTATATCGGTCTGCGCGGATCGGACAATCCGTTTGATCTCGCTGATATCGACACCCGTCAGATCGATCTCCACAACAAGCTATTCTACAAACCGGTGCATCTTGAGGAGCGGGTCAAACGAACCAAGTGGGTGGTTCTTCGCTATCCCAACAATGCCATGGCACAACTGGCGCAGACCTCGCAGGAATCATTTGAAGATTTCTACTACGATGTTTGCTGCGCCGACTACGCCAAAATGTCCAAGGCGCAGGATATGCTATTCGACCTGATGTCGAAAACCGACCAGGTGCGGATTGTAAGCCCGGGCACGGACTTAAAATTCTCCATTAAGGGGATCCCGAGCATCAAATGCGATGGTCACCGCAACATTCCCGACGGCGAGGTGTACACTGCGCCGGTGAAAGACTCTGTCAACGGCACGATTACGTTCAACACGCCGTCGCTCTACCAGGGCATTATATACAAGAACGTATCGCTGACATTTGAAAACGGCAAAGTCGTCAAAGCATCGGCCGACGCCAATGTCGACAAGCTCAACAAGATACTCGACACCGATGCCGGATCGCGATACATCGGCGAGTTCGCAGTCGGAGTCAATCCATTTATCCTGCATCCCATGATGGACACGCTATTTGATGAGAAGATAGCCGGTTCCATTCATTTCACACCGGGCCAGTGCTATGACGAAGCCTACAACGGCAACCAGTCGGCGATTCACTGGGACCAGGTGCTGATCCAACGCAAGGATTACGGCGGCGGCGAACTTTGGTTCGATGGCAAGTTAGTGCGCAAGGACGGTATTTTTGCCGATGCCAGGATGGAGCAGGCGTTCTCGAAAGAGAACCTCCGCGCGGCAGGGATGGAGTGAAAGCAAACAGAAAGTAAGCGAGTCATTGCGAGGCGCTTCGCCGAAGCAATCTCATTCCACCGCTCTCAGGTCGGTTTCCACCGTTGTGTCAGGTCCTGCCCTCCGCCGACAGGCGAAGGGTGTGACCTGACACGAGATAGGTCGGGTTCCGAGTCCGTTTCGGACGAGAAACCCGAC
>JBFMDV010000029.1 GCA_040753875.1 Candidatus Zixiibacteriota bacterium
CAGCGGATCTGTTGCGAACTGCCCGGCGTTTGCGAGCGAATAGCATAGCTTCACTCGTCATTCATTCGGCCGCCCTGGGGGAGGACGCCAGGACGGCCGAACCCGTAGACTTGAGCACCATCTAATCCTACCCTTCAAATTCCCCTTGTCACACCGCCGCCGGCATGCTTATTTGGGATGAGACAGTCCATATTGAGAGGTTATGACGGAAGAATCAATTAAACGCCAGTTCAGCCGCCTGCTTGACCAGATCGTCAGCGAGGAACAGAGTTTCCATCGCCGGCTTTCGGCCATGCGCCTGGACCAAAGCTCGCTCGAACAGCAGCATGAGCGATTGGTGGCCTATTATGGTGAGAAGCACAATCACGTGCGGCTGAAAGAGCTGCATGAGGCGATGTTCAAGGTGCACCGGAAGATCCGCTCGGAACACGAACGGGCCATTCACCTGTCAATGTCTCTGGGGTCCAAAGTGCTTGCCGACATGCTGCCGGAGCCGTTGATCCGGGCCGAACTGGAACAGTTGGAGCTTCTGTTGTCGCAGATGCGCTCCGACCACGAGCTACTGGAACGGGAGCGAAAACAGATCCTGACCGAACACGAGGCCTGTGTCCGCCAATTGAATTCGACCGCCTAACGGCTGATGATCCCCTTATAGACCAGGTACGGGATGACGATATACAGGATCGTGTCACGTATCAGATAAAACAGCACGAACGCCAGCACGAACTTCCAGCCAAGCGCCCGCACTTCGCGCCATGTCTTGGGAAACCTCAGGAATCCTCGCCAACCACGGCGGTTCGGTCCTCGCTTCGAGACAGCCTCGACCGTCGATTCTTCTACCGGATTGATTTCAGACACGTCTACCTTCCATCAGAGAATGACAACCGCAAACCCGTGAGAAAGTTTCCGGCGAGTCATCGTGCCGTACTTGGGATGAAACCGGACCGGGCGACCAGTGTTACAAGAACAATAGTGCAACCAGGCCCTTCGCGGGCTCGTTAATAACCAGACAGACGGGCAACATAAGGACGAATTCGTGCGCACATTTTTCCCCATCATTTTTTCGGCCGTAGTTATCCTGATCTTCGGGCTGCTGGCCGTACTGATGCTTCGCCTTTTCAATCGCACCTGGTGGGCGCGCCCTCGGATTCGGCGGCTGGCTTGGTCGCTCCCCCTGACCGGTTTTGCGATGGTGTCCGTGTGGGGGCTGGGCGAATACCTGGCCAAGGACTGGATATCGCTTCCCGCGGCATTGATCGCCATGCTGGTGTTCATTTTCGAGATGGGATTGATGCTGTCATTGCCGGTCTCGGGCCTTCTGCACTTTCTGAACACGGTGCTCGACTGGATCGGCAAGCGTCATCGCCGCAGACCGGCCCCGGCGATCGACCACGGGCGGCGTGTTTTTCTGAAAGGTGTTGCTGCCGCCACGCCCCTGATCACCCTGGCGACCGGAACCGGCGGCCTGGTGCGGGCATTTGAGCCGGTGCGCATTCCGCGCAAAGAGTTCTTCTTCGAAAATCTGCCGCCGGAACTCGAGGGATTCAAAATATGGCATGTCTCGGATATCCATCTGCGGCACTACGTGACGCTCGACCATTTGGCGGACGCGGTCGAGCGAGCCATGCCATTGGCGCCCGACCTGGTGCTCGTCACCGGTGACATTGCCGATGATCTGGCGCAGTTGCCCGGAGCGCTCTCAATGCTTCACGAAATAAAGGCCCCGCTTGGCTGTTATGCTTCGCTTGGTAATCACGAATACTTCCGGGGGGTCGGCGAGGTTCGAGACATTTTCGATCGGTCGCCGGTGCCGCTGTTTGTCAACCAGGGAGTGCATCTGCTGGCGAAGGGAACTCCGCTGTTCGTGGGCGGCATCGATGATCCCCGCCGCATGGGGCAGAAAGAAGAGCGCTTTTACGAGATCACCATCGACCGGACCCTCTCGGGATCGCACAACGACGAGTTCATTGTCCTGATGAGTCATCGGCCCGATGCGTTCGATATCGCCGCTGCGCGCGGCATTCCGCTCACCCTGGCCGGCCACACGCACGGGGGACAGATCGGACTGTTTGGCCGCTCCGCGTTCGAATCCTACTGGCAGGATCGCTATCTGTGGGGACATTATATCAACGGACCGAGTCAACTGTACACATCGTCGGGAATGGGACACTGGTTTCCGTTTCGACTTGGTTGTCCGGCCGAAGCGCCGTTCGTGGTGTTGCGAAAAGGTACGCCGATCGCGTCAGGCGGCGTGTGAGTCGAAAAAGTGCTCGCTCAAAAAAGTGCAATTTTTTTTTACATTTTGACAAATTTTTCTTGCGCTAAGTTTTCAAACATTTAATGTTGGCCTCGGACGCAGGGAATAGATGCTTTTCAGGGGAGCATCTGATGTCGTCCGTTGAAAGGGAAAGAAACAGAGCAACACAAACCCCTAAACAACCTTTAACGCTAAAGGAGCAACACATGGCTACGAAGAAGAAAGCAACCAAGAAAGCCAAGAAGACCACTAAGAAGGGCACCAAGAAGGCCAAGAAAACCAAGCCAAGAAGGAAAGCGGCACCCAAGAGGAAAAAAGCGGCGCCAAAGAAAAGAAAAGCGGCGCCACGGAAAAAGGCCGCGAAGAAAGCCCCCAGCAAGCGTAAACCCAATCCGGCGTTTATGCGCGCGATGACCCTCTCCCCTGATCTGGGCGCAGTTGTCGGGAGTTCCCCGATTCCGCGCACAGAGGTCACGAAAAAGCTGTGGGCCTACATCAAGCGCAATGGCCTTCAGGATAGCGTCAATCGTCGCATGATCAATGCCGACGATAAGCTGCAGGCGATCTTCGGTGGCCGCAGGCAGGTCTCCATGTTCGAGATGACCAAGCTTGTAGCCAAGCACATGAAGTAATCGATCTGCACGATGTGACTTCACGACAGGCCGGCTTCTCCGCCGGCCTGTTTTTCTTTTGCTGATGAAATCCGTGCCTTCATGAGACAGGTCCCGCCAGCGTGTAGTTGTAAGTTGGCCAGATTGTGCCTCAGATACTTGGCGGCAGCAAACGAGATCGGCAGTTGAGTTCGACGAAGGCAACCACCACTCGCCGCTACAAAACAGTTGTCTTTTCGCGTCCGACACGTATCTTATCGCGGCTGTGAAATTGTTCACAATACCGACTCCAAAGGAGAGTTTGGCGCGTGTCCATTGTTCGTCCGTTCAAGGGAGTCCGACCCAAACCGGAATTAGCAGCGAGTGTTGCCTGCCCGCCCTATGATGTCCTGAGCACGTCCGAAGCGCGCGCCATGGCGCAGGGAAATCCCAACTCGTTCCTTCGCGTCAATAAGTCCGAACTGGAATTCCCCGACGGCACAGATCCGTACAGTTCGATCGTGTATCAACGAGCGGCGGAGAATCTGAATCGCCTCCGACACGATACCATTCTCGTTCAGGATCCCTCCCCTTGCTTTTACGTGTACCGTCTTACCATGAACAAGCGGAGCCAGACCGGCCTGGTGGCGCTGACCTCGGTCGATGAATATGACCGGGGGATCATCAAAAAACACGAACACACGCGACCCGAGAAAGTGAAAGACCGCGCCAATCATATCATCCAGGTGAATGCCCAGGTTGGTCCGGTGTTCACCGCCTTCCGATGTAACGCGACAGTCGGCGGCATATTTGACAGGATTGCGGCGCAGAAACCGCAGGTCGATTTCACGGCTTCCGACGGTATCCGGCATGAACTCTGGGCAGTGGCCGATGAATACACCATCAAGGAAATAATCGCCTCCTTCGCCGGCCTCGACTATCTGTATATTGCCGATGGCCACCACCGCAGTGAGGCGGCATCTCAGGTGGCGCGCCATTTCCGCGAGCATAATCCGCATCACACCGGCCAGGAGCCATATAATTTCTTTCTCAACGTGCTGTTTCAGGACCGCGAGCTGCATATCCTGCCATATAACCGGGTGGTGAAGGACCTCAACGGCCTGACCCCGTCGCAGCTCCTGGAGAAAGCGGCGGCGTCATTCGAGATCACGCCGTACACACAAGGGGAACTGACCCCCCGACGGGTGCACGAGTTTGGTCTGTACGCCGAGAATCGATGGTACCTGCTGACTGCAAAGCCCGGGACGTTCGACGCCACACACCCTACCCGGTCGATAGACGCCGCTATCCTCTCGGAGAATCTGCTGGCGCCGCTTCTGGGAATCATCAATCCCCGAACCGACAAGCGGATCGATTTCGTGGGGGGAATCCGCGGTACCGCCGAATTGGTGCGGCTGGTCAACTCCGGGAATTATAAGATCGCATTCTCACTCTACCCAACATCGATAGAACAGCTGTTCACGGTGGCCGATGCCGGCGAGGTCATGCCGCCCAAATCGACCTGGTTTGAACCGAAACTTCGCGACGGCATGGTCGTGAATATGCTGACAGATTAGGAAGGCAGGGGACTGATACGATGCTCATTCTCATTTCGGACAAATTCGATAAGGCACTTCCGCAGGTACTGGCCAAGTATGGCGAGGTGACCGACGACAAGAACCGGGTCGCTGAGGCGGACATAATCCTGGTCCGCAGCAAGACCAAGGCGAACAAAGAATATCTCGAGAGCGCACGAAATCTCAAGCTGATCATCCGGGGCGGCGTCGGGCTGGACAATATCGATGTCGAACAGGCGCGCAAGAAGGGGATCATCGTCAAGAATACGGCTGAGGCCTCGACGACCGCCGTGGCCGAACTGGCGTTCGCCCTCATGATCGCGCTGCCCAATAACATTACCAAGGCCGATGCCTCGATGCGCGAAGGGAAATGGCTGAAAACCGAGCTGGAACGAAGCGAGCTGTTCGGCCGGACACTCGGCATTCTTGGTATGGGCAGGATCGGCACGGCGCTGGCGGTGCGGGCGCGGGCGTTCAACATGCGCGTGCTGGCCTGGCACCCGGATGTCTTCTTCTCCGACTTTGCTGAGATCCTTGGCCCCATCGAGGATGTGGTGGCACAGTCCGATTTTGTGTCCGTGCACATGCCGGCGCTGCCGGAAACGCGGGGCTTCGTGAACAAGAACCTGCTGTCGAGGTTCAAAACCGGTGCCTACCTCATCAATACCGGCCGCGCCGAGTGCCTGGTCGAGGAGGATGTGGCTGAGGCGCTCAAGGCCGGCCAGTTGGCCGGTTTTGCCACCGATGTCTGGTACTCCGACCCGCCGGTCAACTCGCCGCTCATACAGGCGCCGAATACGATATTCACGCCGCATATTGGGGCATCTTCGAAGGAAAACATGCTGCGCATTGGCCACGTGGTCGAAATGATCATTGGCGAATACGTAGCTGCACATAAGAAATAGCCGCATGAGTATGCTGTCTCAATTCCGAATGTCTTTGTGAGGCGATAGAAATGGCAAAGAAAGTGTACAATTTCAACCCCGGCCCGGCCATTCTGCCTAAGGAAGTGCTTCAAACCGTTCAGGTAGAACTGCTGGATTACCGCGGGACCGGTATGTCGGTGCTGGAGATTTCTCACCGGTCGGCCGAGTACGAAGAGATCAACAATCAGGCCATGGCCCTGATCCGCGAGATCATGGGACTTGGCGACAATTACAAAGTGCTGTTTGTCGGCGGTGGCGCCTCCACCCAGTTTGCGCTAATACCGCTCAATTTCCTCCCCAAGGGGCAGACGGCTGCCTATGTCGATACGGGTGAGTGGGCCAACAAAGCCATGAAAGAGGCGAAGATCGTTGGGCAGGTGCACCTGGCCGCCTCGACTAAGGAAGAAAAGTACAAGCGGATACCCAAACTCAACGAAATCAGATTCCCTTCTGATGCTGCTTATCTGCACATTACGTCGAACAACACGATCTACGGTTCACAGTGGCACTGGTGGCCAGAAACCGGCACTGTGCCCCTAGTGTGCGATATGTCGTCCGATATTCTCTCCCGACAGCTTGATTTCAAGAAATTCGCGCTGATCTATGCCGGTGCCCAGAAGAACCTCGGACCGGCCGGAGCGACGGTTGTGATTATCCGCGATGATCTGCTGGCCAAAGCCCAGACTGGCTTGAACACCATGTTCCAGTACAAGACCCACGCTGACAAGCTCTCATTGTACAACACACCGCCGGTCTTTGCAGTCTATGTCGTGAAGCTGGTGCTTGAATGGATAAAGAAACAGGGTGGTTTGAAGGCGGTAGAGCGTGTTAACATGGCCAAGAAAGAGCGCATCTATCAGATTATGGATTTGTACCCGGACTATTACCGCGGGACGGTTGACCATGACAGTCGAAGCTGGATGAACCTGACTCTTCGCATGCCGTCCGAAGACCTCGAGAAGAAGTTCCTCAGCGAGGCCAAGGGGGCCGGGTTCGTGGGTCTGAAAGGGCACCGCGATGTCGGGGGAGTGCGTGTGTCACTCTACAACGCCCTTCCGCTTGAAGGGGCCGAACAGCTTGCGGCCTTCATGGACGCCTTCAGGAAAGCCAACTGAGTTCCGGCGATCTTCGCCATCTACACGCTGCCGGGTATCCGCCCGGCAGTTTTTTTTGGCCCAGAGGGTTGCTCACGGGGGGAGTGACTCGTAGATTCATTCAAAGCAACGGCTGCACTGTAGAATGGACTCGCTCAGGCTACATAGGCCCCGCATCTTCCTCGCACTCCTGGTCCTGACAATCATCGGTCTCGCCGGCTGCACCTATGTCTGGCGGAGGGAGTATCGCCTCCCGGGATCGGAAGCAGGTGTGTCAGCCGCCGGATGGAGTATCACCCCCAGGATCATCGCCCGAAATACGTATGACACGTGGCAAGCGCCGGTTGAAGCTCCCAGCGAATTCGCAATTACGTTTCGGGCGGCGATGCCCCGCCCAGCCAGGGGCGATTCCCTACAGGCTATAACCGACCTTCGCATCGACAGCGCCTACGTGACGTTCCGGCTGACCGGAGCGCAGTTGACCTGGCGTTTCAACGAGGCTGCCTGGGTCTCGTATCCTGCAATATCACCCGACACACTTGTCAAGACGTTTCGCGTCGTGCAGAACTTCGGCGAACTGGATTGGCAGACTATTCCGTCGGGAGGCGACACTCTCCAGATCACGCTGTTCACGACCACCCATACCGGGGTGCTGATGTCTATGGCACGTACGTCTAATGCAACCGTGGCGATTGACACCGCTCTTTGGAGGCCGCGGGACGAACCGCCGGTGAACCCTCCACCCGTGACGCTCTGGCTGGAGCGGCGCGACTTTCTTATGGCGGTTCCTGGATTCCGGGTGGGGAGTTAGGCTCCATTCTCCCCGTTTCGGGGAGAGCAGTCGATTCATCAGATTCCGTCATGTGGCCGCCGAACAGGCCTCAGGCGCGACGTGGGCACCAACCGACTGTCACACCCTGTATTTGCTTGACAAGCACAGGGAAATCGGGTTTTATGGCGGATTGGAATTCGGCTTAACCCACTCCAGAAGGAGTCTGTTTGCGCGCTGAAGATAAGACAGCGATAGAATATCGAGACCTGTTTGAGAAAGCCTTTGGCTTCCACGAGCCTGATAAGGTCAAGGCCCTTGGAATTTACCCCTATTTTCACCCCATTCAATCGGCGCCCGGCGATGAAGTGATCGTCGATGGTCACCCCTGTGTGATGGTCGGGTCCAATAACTATCTGGGCCTGGTGAATCATCCGAGGGTGAAGGAAGCTGCCGCAAAGGCTGCCATTGAGTTCGGCTCCGGTTGTACCGGCTCGCGATTTCTCAACGGCACTCTCGATCTGCATCTGGAGCTTGAGCGCCGGCTGGCCAAATTCGTCCACAAGGAACGCGCGCTTGTCTTCTCGACCGGCTTCCAGACCAATCTGGGAACCATATCTTGCCTGGTCGGCAAAAACGATGCTGTCGTTATCGACCGCCAGGTGCACGCCTGCATTGTTGATGGCTGTCGCCTCTCCTACGGCAAGACATACAAGTTTGCGCACAATGACATGAACGACCTGGACCGGGTGCTGGCCAATGTCCGAAACATCAACAGCCGGGGCGGCATACTCATAGTGGTCGACGGCGTCTTTTCGATGGAGGGGGACATTATCAATCTGCCGGATCTGGTGACCACCGCCGAGCGATATGGCGCTCGAGTTATGGTTGATGATGCCCACGCTATCGGCGTGCTCGGTCCGACCGGCGCCGGAACCGCCGAGCATTTCGGAGTCACCGACAGAGTCGATCTTATCATGGGGACCTTCTCAAAATCGTTCGCTTCGCTAGGCGGGTTCGTGGCCGGCGACGCCAAAGTTATTGATTACATCCAGCATACCGCCCGCTCGCTTATTTTCTCCGCCTCCATTACGCCGTCCTCGGCGGCGGCGGTGTTGACGGCGCTCGATATCATCGAAGCGGAGCCTGAACGCCGCGAGCATCTCTGGCGCAACGCCCGACGGATGCAGCGGGAATTCCGCGAGCTGGGTTTCAATATCGGTCACACCGCATCCCCGATCGTCCCGATCGTGGTCGGCGAGGACCTGGACACCTTTGCCTTCTGGAAAGACGTTTTCGACGAAGGTGTTTTCACCAATCCCGTGATAAGCCCGGCTGTGCCCCCGGGGCAGGCGATGATCCGCACTTCGTACACCGCCACCCACACCGATGCTCACCTGGATCGCGTCGTTGAAGTCATAGCTGCCGTAGGACAGCGGCGCGGGCTTATTCCATAGTGCCATGAGCAGTATCGAAGTCGTCGAAGTCGAAACGCCGGCGCAACTGAACAGCTTCATCAACTACTCCAACGAGCTGTACCAAAACGAACCGAACTACGTGATGCCGCTCACGGTGGAGCGTAAGGAATTTTTCTCGACGGAGAAGAACCCGTTCTATCGGATTGCCAAGGTCAAGCTCTTCCTCGCCATGCGGGACCGGACCGTCTGCGGCCGTATCGCTACCTGCATCAATTACACCCACAACGACTACCACCACGAGAAAGTGGGTTTCTTCGGGTTTTTCGATACGCCTGACGACAGTGAGATTGCGTCGAAGTTGCTGAAGGTCGCCATGATTACCCTCAAACGCGAGGGGATGGAAAAGATGCGCGGCCCGATGAATTTCTCCACCAACCACGAGATCGGTTTTCTCGTGGAGGGATTCGACCGTCCTCCGGCCGTCATGATGACCTACAATTATCCGTACCAACCGCAATTGGCCGAGAAGTTCGGGCTCAAGAAAGTCATGGACCTGCTGGGGTTTATCCTGACCAAAGAGACCCCCATTCCGGAGCGGATCCTGAAAGTTACCGAGCGGTTTCAGTCGCGCTCACAGATCACGCTCCGCCCTTTGAACATGGCCGATTTTGACAACGAAGTGAAACGGATCAACGCGGTGTACAATCAGGCCTGGGCCCCCAATTGGGGGTTCGTACCGATGGACGAGACCGAGTTCTTCTACATGGCCAAAAACCTACGGCAGATCGTCGATCCGCACATGGTATTCATCGCCGAACATGAGGGAAAGCCCGTGGCCTTTTCCATCGCCGTGCCGGATATCAACCAGGCCCTGATATATCTCAAGGGGAAACTGTTTCCGTTTGGTCTGGTCAAGCTGTTCTGGCACACGAAAATCAAGAACAAGGTCAACGGGGTGCGGTTGATAACAATGGGCGTCATTCCGGAGTTCCAGAAACGCGGCGTCGACATGATGCTGTTTGTCAACACGTATCAGACTGGTGTCAAGCGCGGCTATACCTGGGCCGAGCTGTCCTGGATTCTGGAGACGAACGAACTCATGTGTCGCGCTGCCGAGGACATGGGGGCGAAGGTATTCAAGAAATATCGCATCATGGAGATGCCGCTGTAACCGGGAGGAGCTCGGAAATCATGCACCGGTACTCATTACGCGCTCTTTCGTTTCGCCGACCTTCTCTCATACTGATAGCGCTGGCCTTTGTTTTCACCTCCTGCAAAACCGAATCCGGAAAAATCGAAGACCTCAAAGCTCGTGGCCAAAAGGCGTTCCTCAACTCGCAGTACAAAGAAGCGCGCGAGTCGTTCCTCAAAGCACTGGCGATCAAACCCTCCGACCGCGACCTGCTCTATTTCACCGGCCTTTGCTACAAACGCGACTATATCTATGATTCCGCCCTGTTATATCTCAAGCGGGCCGATATCCTCTATCCCGGGGACCGCGAGATCAATCTCGAGGTCTACAGTGTTGCCGTGGCCACCAAGAGTTGGAAGGAGGCGGTAGGAGCGATTATGGTGCTGGTCAGCACCGGTGACCCGCTCGAGATCTATCTCGAACAACTGACGCAAATGTATGTTCGCCTCGACGAACCCTTGAATGTCGTCTACTACCTCCGCAAACTGGTGGCGTCGCGCCCTGACAGCGCGCTGCATTACCTGCAACTGGCCAACGCGCTGTTGGTGGTTGAGTCACTCGATGTCGCCGTTGGCGTGATTGACTCCGCCGTTGCTCGATTCGGCCCGCGCAACGAATTGGTGGCCACCCGCGCAACTATCGCCGCCTATCAGGGGAAATACGACGAAGCTGAGAAGGTGTACCGCACTCTGCTTCTGACCGACAGTACGCGCACCCCGCAGTACAAGCTGAACCTGGCCAACGTACTGTCACTGCAGAGCGAGAAGGCGAAGAAGCGCGAGGCGCTCGAGTTGTACAAAGCGGTTCGCAACCAGGTCGACGCCGTCTACCGGATCGACTCACTCATCGACACCCTCGAAAAAGAACTCCGCTAAAGACCTCATGCAATTGACCCACCCCAAGGGGTACCCCACCGCTTGCGGTGGATGAGTCCTTCTCATTACCAGGGCATTCTTTTCGTCGTGTCGGTTCCTGCGCTATCGCATCCGGCGATAGCGTGTGAACCGACACATCGGTATTTCTCCCCACATCCAAATAAGAACGCCGGCCATTTTTGGGATGCGCCGGCGTTTTGGTGATCCGCCCCAGGTCGCGGTCCGGAGCAGACCGTGCTCTATGGTTAGAGCATGTTACATTCCGCCGTGACCCCCGCCGTTACCGCCAGGAGTACCGCCCGGCCGATGCAGCATGCCTCCGAAATCTTCGGGACGATCTCGATACTGATCCCCCGAGCCTTCGCCCATGCCGTCGGGATGGTTGTCAGCATCAAAATCCGGACACCCAATTTTCCAGCGCCCCATCATGAAGCCAAGCCGGCCGACCTCTGAACTCATGTAGTGACCTTTGATCACACCGATCAGGTTGGCGCTACCGTCGAACAGCCCACCGCGGAACCAGCCGCCCGCGCGCAGCATGGCAATGGCGTCCGCGTGGTAATTGGGATGCTCACCCCAGTAGCCGCGCATCAAACCTTCGAATCGTCCTTCGGTGTCGATCCATTTTCCGTAGAAGACTTTCTTGCCCGAATCGTTGAGACCGAACTTGCCGTCGAATGTGCCGTCAATCCAGCCGTTGCGCGACATCCAGAGACCGCGGAATATTCCCTGTCCCGTGGAGTCAAACCCCCAGGTGCCGACAAGGAAACCGCGCGGACACGGAATGCGGTCGAAACGGTTGGCATAGAACGCAACCTGATTGGAATCAGCCAATTCGACGATCGTATCAAGCTTCACCAATTCAGGCAATGTGAACGCGCGAGTATACGGACCGGTCTCGAACGTGAGCGTCACCGGAAGCGGGAACAGCGTGTCATACACGACTACGCGAATGGTGTCGCCAAGGGAGTCGATAGTGATCGTGACGCTGGAGTCGAGCACCGGGCGCTGCGGCGGCACGAACAGGTCCACCGCGAGACCGTCGAAATGCGGACGGGTGCGTGAAACCCAGCTTATCACCTTGCGGTCGGTGCGCGGAAGAATTGAGTCGTGGTCTTCGAACCTGATGACCCGCCGAATAACTTCGGCACCGCGAGAAAGGGTCAATGAACCATCCCACGTGGTCCAGTCGGCCTCGGTGGAATCAAAGCGCAGATGTCCCCACAGCACGCGCAGGTGATAAATGCCTGCATTCGGGTCGCGTAATAGGGAATCGATAACCGGAAGGTTGGCCATTGAATCATCATAGGAAACTTCGGCGGACGCCTCGGCCGTGAGGGTCGGGTCGCCGAACCCGGGAGCTTCGTTGCTCGTGGTATAGCCGCCGAACTGGGCGGAAACGTCGGTTGTCTGATTCGGCTCGCTCGGGTTATTCGAGCAGCCGACCGCCCAGAGCACGATTGCCGGGGCCGACATCATCAAAAACAACTTTCGAATCATGGCATCTTCTCCTAAAGAGAAAGTGGTTTTTCGCGATCTGTTTTAACGACATCTTGGGAGAAACAACCTCCGTGCCACGCTCCGCCAGCTAGCGTTAAGTGATTGATTCCAAACGTATTAGCGGGTCCCACCCGACCCTCGAGACCATCGATTACCCGTACCATCCGGTACAGTTGCCCCCAAACGGGCGGACACACCGGCCGTTTAATTGGGTTCGTTTTTGCGCCTCCGAGTCGCTAAGTGGTTATATGACAACAAGCGATTGGGTTCGTTTTGTCATTCTTTGTTTTTTCGGCGCTGCCGTCCTCCGTACGGCTACTTCGGCGCACACAGTTATCTTCAAAGGAAGTCTTGCGAACAGGATCAGTGGGGAATCGGAGGGGAAAATGGGGGGCGGGGTAAATCAAACCGTTTGCAACTGCGGGACTGAGAGCGACTGCGCACTACCCGAGGGCCTCGCCTAAAACCTGTACAACCTAGTGTAGTGTTTCATAATTGTATTGACATTTGATTTGAACTTTGATATTTTGGCCAGCGATGAATATCGCCGAGTTCTTGTAGGTCAAAACCCCAACGTTGGCGATTTGTTGCGAGGGGTTTTGACAATTGATGCCCGGGGTGTCAAGACCCCCACCCACTTCAGAGTTCTTGTAGGTCAAAACCCCAACGTTGGCGATTTGTTGCGAGGGGTTTTGACAATTGATGCCCGGGGTGTCAAGACCCCCACCCACTTCAGAGCCCATGAAGGGGTCTTGACCTACACTGACTA
>JBFMDV010000030.1 GCA_040753875.1 Candidatus Zixiibacteriota bacterium
TTTTCGTGGCTCCAGTGGCAGCGACGTATCCTCGTGCGTTGGGAATACTACACCGCTAATTTCCTGGGCTTTGTACAACTCGCCTGTACCCTCATCCTGCTAAAGCAATTTTGAGATAGGTTCTAGGAGATTCTGCATTATTACGAAGATTCTGCTGTTACCCACGGATGCTCAAGCCTCCGTGGGTTTTTGTATCGTTCATGTGAATCATAGCGTCAATTCACCTATCCGGTAAGGACTGTCTTTAACCGGAATCACCGTCCATTTCGCTTCACAATCGCAGTCAAGGCCTCACATACGCGATCGACGTCGGCAAACGACATGAGGGGGAACAAAGGAAGGGTGAGCAATCTCGCGGACTCCCGTCTGGTGACAGGCAGGTCGGAAGGTCTCAGGCCGATCTTACGGTAATAGTCGAACTGGTACACAGGGGTATAGTGCAGACCGCATTCAATCCCCGATCCGGCCATCAGCCGGATAATGTCGTCTCGGGTGACACGCAGCCGTTGGAGATTGACCCGGACAATGAACAGATGCCAGCCGTGACGGCAGCCTTTCGCCTCGGTGGGAAGCTGAATGAGATCCGACCACGCGGACAGGTTAGCTTCATACCGCGCCACCAACTGTCGCCGACGTCTCTGTTCACGGTCCAGCACGTGCAGCTGACCGAGCCCGATGGCAGCGTGAATGTCCGACATGTTCGCCTTGTATCCGAGTTCCAGGGCATCGTACATCCAGCCGCCGGTCTGCTTTCGTATGAACGCGTTGGAGGTGAGGCCGTGTCGAGAAAGGGTGCGAACCGAATCGATATATCCACGCTTCCGCGACAACACCATCCCCCCCTCGCCACAGGTGAGGTTCTTCGTCGCATAGAATGAGTAGACGGCCAGATCGACCCAGCTTGGGATCGGCTTCCCGCGATACAAAGCCCCAATAGCGTGCGCGGCATCGGCGATGAGCCTTAGGTTATTCTCCAGGCACAGCTTGCGCAGTTGGAGGTAGTCGCACGGGTGCCCGGTCAGGTCGACCGAGAGAATACCGGCGGTGCGGCGCGAGATACGGGATGCTACCGATTCCGGATCAAGAGTGAGGCTCTCAGTATCAACGTCTGCCAGCATCGGCTGCGCGCCAACATGCAAGATGGCTTCGATCGTGGCAATAAACGTGAGCGGAGTGGTGATTATTTCCTGCCCGGGCCTGACGCCAGCGGCTTTGAGCGCAATGATAAGACCGGCGGTAGCCGAATTAACTGCTGCGGCGTATCTTACGCCGGATCGCCGGGCAATCGCATTCTCGAATCTCAGAACGGCGGGTCCGGTGCTTATCCAGCCGGAGGCGAGTGTCCGGTTCAGTTCTCGCACAGTCGCGCCGTCGAGCGCCAGGTCAAACAGTGGGATTTTTTTTCGTTTCATCGATCAATCGTTCGTAAAGTCCGGCCATGGCGTCAAGTGATTTTTCCCAGTCGTACTGTTGTTTGACGTGCTCGTACGCCGTTCGCCCAAATCGGTCCATGAGTCCGTGATCGCAAGCAAGCCTGGTAATCGCTTCCGCCAGTTGGGTCACATTGCCGGGTGAAACCAACAGACCGGTGTAACCATCTCGCACAACTTCCGGTACTCCCCCTATCCGTGATGCGATCACCGCTCGGCCGCATGCCCCGGCCTCAAGAGCAGCCACACCAAACGACTCCGATTCTGAGACTGAAGGCATGACCATGAAGTGATGTCGCGTGATGAATTCGTAGACTTTCTCAGGCGGGATGAAACCCGTGAACCGAATGTGCTCGCCGAGGCCGCAGGTCTGGGCCAACTTCTTTAGGTCATCAGTCATTTCTCCCTGACCGGCGAGCGACAGGGAGACATTGGGGACCGACCTTGCCGAGATTGCCAGCGCCCGGATAAGAAGATCGGGTCCGTATTTGGCCCGGTGCGCTTTGAGAAAGCAGATGCCTATGGTATCGCCTGCGGGGAGCGGACTACAGATCGGCGGGATAGCAACGCCAAACGGGATTACTGAGAGTTTGTTTTTCGTGACCGGAGCGAGGGTCGAACAAATGTCGGCCAGGAAATGACTGGTGGCGGTGACCCAGATGGCGTGCGAAAGTACTCTCCGGACGAGGCCACGCATGATGGGAGGAGCGGCGGATTCCATGATGTCAGCCCCCCAGACCGAGACCAATGTCGGATGAAACCGGGTGACCAGCCCCCAAAGACCAAAGCCACCGGCATAGTGGACATGAACCAGATCCGGCTTGAAAGCTGTGGCGGCCCTTGCTGCCTGTAAGGCGTGAAGCGGATAGCGCCACTTGCCGCCATAGGGGAAGTTTTTGTTGTCGATACCAGCGAGCGGCTTTCCACCGAGCGACACAAGTTTGATCTCGAAGCCGCGTTGTTTCAAGCCTTGCACCCATCGTTGCACATGCACCGACTGGGCCCAGCCAAAAATGACCACTCGCCTGCCCGCCATCTGCCTAAGCACCGTTGGATACTGGTTTGTCTGGACTTGATGCGCCTGCCGCAAAGAACTTCCGCAGCTCGCCGTCAAAGCCCGAAAACCATGCCAGTAGACTAAAGATAACCCCCAGGCACGCCGCTGAAACGACAACGCGTGACAACGCCTGGCTCCAGGCGACACTGTTGATAATCCGTCCGATTGCGGGGTTGAGGAAATACATGGTTACTGTGCAGATAAGGCCGATCACCACGAGTCGCGCGATGGACGAGACCAGTCTCAGGGATGCGCTCGTCCGGGCGAGGCGCATCACCAGCCACAACAACGCTGCTGACAGAGTGACTTGAGAGACCGAGGTCGCCATCGAAATACCGGGGTAACCAAACCAGTCGGACAGGAATGATGTGGTTATGAATTTCAGAACCAGAGCGCCGAGTGTCAATCCGAGTACCTGTTTCACCCATCCTTGCGCGTAACACGCTCGTATGGACGTTGAAATGGCAAACAACGCCACGATGGCAGGAACGTACGGTCGCAGGACTGCCGCGGTCATTTCGGTCGAACGGGTGTCGAACTGGCCCCGGCGAAAAATGAGCTGAATGATGTCTGAAGCATTGGTAAAGAAAAGCACCGCCAGTGGAACAGCTACCAGCAGCCCGCCGATAATAGCTTTGTGAAACAGGTATGAGAATTTCTGTTCATCGTTATCGGCTGAATGTTCCGCGAACAGTGGGAACAGTACCGACGCGATACTGAAGCCGACGATGGCATCCGGGAGCTGCACCAGTACCTGACTGTAGTTCAAAGCTGCGATAATGCCATCGCCAAATCGCGGCGCGAAGTAGCGGTCGATGAGGAAATAGGACCTGTTCAACAGCTCGGTCAGTATCAACAGCCCGGCTACCGCGCCCAGAGGCCGAATGTCGTTGCCGGAAAATGACGTCGTGAATTGCGGCACCAATCCGGACGGCAGCGCACGCACAACCAGCATCAGGTTTTGCGCGAGGAGACCGGCGATAAGTCCGAGGGCGATAGCGCCGACGCCGTATCTTTCGCTGAAGAGCAAAACTGTTCCGACAGCGATTACGTTGAATAGCACGAGCCCGGCAGCGGGGTAGGTCACGACATCGCGGGCGTTCAGAGCGGCGCGGAGGAATGCTTCGGTGGTGGTGAGCAGGATGATCCCTGCGGTCATGCGACTGTAGAAAATGACTTGAGCGAACCGGGCTTCATCGTATCCGCCGCCCCAAAAGCGCATGAGCCATGGCGCCGCAAAGATCGTGAGAATCGTTACTAGTATAGCGACAAGGACGGTGACATTGAATGAAGACCAGACGCGGGTACGAGCTGCGCCTGTTTCGAGAGTCTGAGTAAACAGCCGCGTCAGGTACGGCACCGTGAGAAAATAGGAAGCGAATGCGAGGACGCCGGCCAGTAGCGCGGGGAGCATGACGCCGATCAGGTACACGTCATACTCGGCCGAGGTGCCGAACTGCCGGGCGATCACCATTTCACGGAGCAGCCCGAGGAGCTTGGAGACGAACACAACGCCCGCCACTCCGATCACTGCCCGCAGGATGCGCGATCTCATAACGTTTTGTGATGAATCAGTGAAATAACACCGCACCCCGAGTCCGTTTGTAGCAGGGGGTGCGTGAGTTTCCGCACGATAACGCTCGAAGTCTCAGGACGCGAGTCGCTTGACCGTGACGATCACTTCGGTCTGTTCTGCCTCGGTCATCTCCGGATATATCGGAATTGAAAACACTTCGTTACCCGCCAGTGTCGAGCGTGGGAACTGGTCCGGTTTGTACCCGAGTGAGGCAAAACATTCCTGCTGGTGAAACGGCACCGGGTAATAGATAGCGCAGCCGATCTGGGCCGCTTTCAGTCCTTTCATGATCTGATCCCGTTTCGGCGAAGCGACCGTGTACTGGTTGTAGATATGAAACGTGCTGTAGGGTTTGACCACAGGTGTCTTCAGGTTAGGTACTCCTGCAAGTTCCCGGTCGTATCGGCGGGCGTGCTCGATTCGTTTTTCCGACCACTGTCGAAGGTGCGGCAATTTCACCCGCAGGATCGCCGCCTGAATGGTGGCCAGCCGTGAATTGTATCCAATGATCCGGTGATAATACTGTGGCTTCTGGCCATGTTCGCGGAGAATGTGACACAGCTCATAGAGCTCTTCGTTGTCGGTCACGATGATGCCGCCATCGCCGCCGGCCCCGAGATTTTTTGACGGAAAAAACGAAAAACAACCAAGATCACCTATCGAACCGCATGGTTTCCCTTTGTACTCGGCGCCAATCGACTGCGCGCCGTCCTCGATAACGGCAATCTTATGCTTGCGCGCAATGGCCATGATCGGGTCCATGTCGGCCATTTGGCCAAACAGATGCACCGGCATGATCGCCTTGGTACGGGGGGAGATGGCGGTCTCAAGCAGATGTGGGTCGATGTTGTAGCTGTCCGGCTCGATATCGACGAAGACGGGAGTCGCGCCGAGCCGCGAGATGACCCCGGCGCTGGCGAAGAACGAAAAGTTGGAGGTGATCACCTCGTCGCCGGGTCCGACCCCGGCTGCGTGGAGGGAGATTAACAGCGCATCGGTACCCGAGGCCACGCCCACGGCGTATCGCACATGACACAGCGAAGCAATCTCCTTCTCAAACTGCGCTACTTCCGGGCCGAGGATGAATTTCCCGTGCGCGAGAACATCGAGCACCGCTTTGTCCATGGCGGGTTTCAGATAGGCGTATTGGCGAGTGAGGTCCAGCAGCGGAACGGCCATGATATCGAATTACTCCTTCCAGCCCTGATTCTCAAGTAGTTGTTCGGGGGGAACGTCGCGGAACTCCTTGGCAGGAACACCGGCGACGATCTTGCGTGCAGGTGTATCTTTGGTCACCAGCGCGCCGGCTGCGACCAGGGAGTCCTGATCGATCGTAAGACCCGGCAGCACCGTGGCATGGACCCCGATTCGCGCCCCGCGGCGGATGGTAACCCCTTTGAAATGTTTGAATCGTTCTTCCGTGCGACCGATGTAGTTGTCATTGGATGTCGCCACGCACGGCGCCACGAACACGCGGTCTTGGATCTCCGAGTAGGCCGTGATATACACGTTCGTCTCCAGCTTGACATAACGTCCGATCGTGCAGAAATTCTCGATTGCCACTCCGCGGCCGACGATCGTGAAATCACCAATGGATACGTTCTCTCTTACCGTTGACAGATCGGCCACCAGTACTTTCTGACCGATCCGGCAGCCGCGGTAGACCACCACGTGTGTGCCGATAATGCAATTCGGTCCGATGGTGGTTGCCGCCAGTTCGGAGTCTTTGGTGACGGCAGTGTTGGCGGCCCGCATGGGGCGCTTGCCGATCACGGCGCCGTCATCGACGCGGACATTGTCGCCAATGGTGGTGCCATCGTGGATGACCACGTGATGCCCCAGCACACAACCCTGGCCGACTGTGACGTTCTCGCCGATAACGCAGTACTCACCATGCCGCGTGCCGGCGCCGAGCCGGGCGGTGGGAGCTATGATCGAAGTAGCCATACTGTTTGCCTCGTGACGCAAGTCGAAACTATGGTTTCAGGGAACTCGCCGCCTGATTCCGGGGAACCAGCCCAAAAGCGAGTTTATAACATAAGCTGCCCGGCGATAATCATCCGGGCGCTGCTCGCGCATGCGGTCGAAATACTCGAATAGAACAGCCAGCAGAAGCGCTATCAGGAACGAACCGCCGACGCTCCCTAATACGATCAGACTGCGTTTTGGCCGGTACCTGAGTTCCGGCACGTTTGCGCGGTCAAGCACCGTTATGGTCGGCGATTGACGTTTCTCCTCGATCTTGGCTTGTTCCAGTTGTCCCAACAGGATGTTATACAACGATTCCCCCACTCGGACTCGGCTGTACAACATTTCATACTGGCCTTTGAGGCCCGGAATGGCCGATACCGGCAAGGAGAAATAGGAGCTGTCCGATCCGCCCAATTCAAGCTGCGAAAGTTGGCGCTTTACGATATCACGTTTTTGGCGGAGCTCCATCAGATTCGGGTTGTCGGTACCGAGCTTCTTGGAACTCATCTGCAGATCAAGATCGATCTGAGCAAGCGATACCTTAAGCCCGCTGGCCTGTTCGATAGCGAGCCGTGTCTGTTCATCGAAGTCAACTGTCTTGTATGTCTGCTGAAAGCGCTCCAGCGCCGTCCGCGCGGAATCCAGTTCCATCCGCACCTGGGAAAGACGCTCTTCAAGAAACGACCGGCTTTCTCTGGCGCGCGAAGAGGTGATCTCCTGGCTCAGCTTGTTGATCTCATCCACGAACGCATTGGCCATATCGGCGGCGGTCTGCGGGTCTTTATCCTCCACCGTGATACTCAGCAGCCCCTCCTCGGTGACCCGAAAACGGGCGTGATCCATCAACGCTTCATAGGTCTCGAAGTGAGTCTGGGTTTGGTACCGATGCTGCAGGTCGAATGCCGAGATAATTCTGTCCGAGATGGAGCGGCTTCGAAGCATTCGGGCGTAGACATCAGAAGGGGTCACCATGACGGGCAGATTGAGCCCGCCGGTCACCGACACCACTTCCGAAAGCCGCGACAATTGATCGACTGCCGGTCCGATGTCCTTAGGAGGCAGCAAGAGCGCCTCAGCACGGTACCACTTGGGAAGCACGAGCGCTATTCCGATCGAAACCAGCGTGACCGCCAGGACGAAACCAATCACAAAGCGCCGCCGACGCGCGAGGACTTCGAGCATGAGCCAGAGGTTGCTGGTCGTTGGCTCTATCACGGGGCGATCTCCATGGCCGAGACAGTTACCTCGTCGCCATCGCTGATGCGGGTTGTCGGTTCAATCTCATTGCTCGTTCGCGACGCACGATCGAACAGCGTAAACGTCTTCTCAATGTTTCGAGACGTCTCGCCGCCGGCGAGGCCGACGTAATAGGCTGCGCTTTTGTCAGCGGCATACGGGTAGAGCCCGGGGCGTCTGACCGACCCCGCCACCCTGACGTACCCTACTCTGGCCGGTACAAGAATGGAATCTCCGGGCATCAACGGCATGGCGCTCTGTTCCGGTGAAGACTCAAGAACTCTGATCGGATACCTCTCCCGCGGAGCATTGCCCCAGGCATCGGACTCCGCCTTCCGAAAGACCGTCACCCGCTCGGTATTGGCCCGTGCGGTCAGTCCGCCTGCACCGGCGATCAGTCGACCAAGCGTACTCTGGTCAGCAAATGGATATCGTCCCGGAGTGCTGACCTCCCCGACGATGAGGAACATTAAATCCTCTGGTCCGGATGCCCGGCGCGGTACCAAAATAACGTCGCCTGACCTGATTCCTCCTGGTATTTCCAGATGACGTGTTGGGTCACCGATGACACGAATGGAATCGATATTGGCATCGTCCTGAACTCCACCGGCTAAAGCCAGCAGGGTCTGCAGACTATCGGTCGGTTGTAGTTCAATCTCACGGGCGTGTTGAACGGCGCCGATCACCTGGACCCGAGCCTCCGAGCGCAATGGAACATCAATATGGTACCCGGCATAGAGATATGGATTGGCGGCGAAATCGGAAAGCACCAATGCCCGATCAAGGTCGACCGTGAAGATCTTGTTTCCTCCGCTGAATGTGATCCGCCGGAGCGATGCGTTCTCTGCCAAACCGCCGGCAGCATCTATCAGGTCGGAGACTCTCTGCGCCGTGTACGCCCGGTAGAAACCCGGTTTGGCTACTGCACCTGAAATGGAGATGGTGACCCGATAGGGCGCGCCGACTGATATTTCGATATCCGGCGCATTGTAAACCTTAGCAATGGGACCAAGCAGAAGCGCTCGCGCCTGCGCCAGAGTCTTGCCGGAAAGGTCGAACAGCCCGATCGCCGAATGAGCTATCTTGCCTTCCTGACTGACCGTCAATGTGAGAGATGATAGTTGGCTTCTTACAAAGGTGACCGAGATCTGTTCACCCGGTCGGATAAGATAGATGTCGGGATCGATCGGGCGATCATAGGACAGGTATACAGGCTCTGTTGATTCCACCTCGGTTCTGTCCGAAATGGCTCCGGCCCCACCCGCAGCAGAGGCGATTATGACTCCGACGAACAGAATGGGATTGATGGTTTTGGACAGAATCACAGTATCAGCAGTTTCAACCCGTTACGTTAACGGCCAAGAATAGGGAACCGCGGCTGCAAAGTCAACGGCTAACCTCTCCGCCTGACTTGGGTCGTCCAAGAGGCTCGGGAACGACATCAGTTTGCAGAGTGGGAGATATCCTCTGGTTCCGAGACTTCGGTCATCGGCACATCGTGCCGTGTCTCGTGATACCGTACTGCTGCCTTCACGAACTCCCGGAATAACGGGTGTGGCCGAAGCGCCTGCGATTTCAATTCCGGGTGAAACTGCACGCCCACGAACCAGGGATGCTCGGGCACTTCAATGATTTCTACCAGCTTCTCATCGGGAGAGAGGCCGGCCAGGACCAATCCTTTACTGACCAGCATGTCGCGATAGGCGTTGTTCACCTCGTAACGATGTCGGTGACGTTCGGAGATTTGTTTGGCGCCGTATGCCTCGAGCGAGCGGGTGCGGTCGGCCAGGGTGCAAGGGTAGGCGCCAAGTCGCATCGTTCCGCCAAGTTCAGTGACCCCTTCCTGATCAGCCATAAGATGAATGACCGGATGTTTGAGATCGCGGTAGAATTCAAAACTGTGGGCGTCCTCCAGACCGCAGACATTGCGCGCAAACTCGATGACGGCGCACTGCATGCCCAGACAGATGCCGAAGAACGGTATGTTGCGTTCACGGACATAGCGAATTGCCTCGATCTTCCCTTCAACGCCGCGCTCACCGAAACCACCCGGAATAAGCAGTCCGTCGATGTCGTACAGGTACTTGCCGGCGCCTCCCTGCTTGATGTCTTCGGAGCTGACCCATATCAGCTTGACCTCCGCTTCGCTGACTACGCCGGCATGCACGAACGACTCGATGATTGACTTGTAGGCATCCTTCAAATTTACATACTTGCCGCAGATGCCGATCTTGACGGTCCTTCGCGGGTTCTTCACCCGGTACACCATTTCCTCCCAGTCGGTCAAGTTTGGCTCAGGGACCTGCCAGCCGAAATGTTCGCACACGATCCGGTCGAACTGCTGTTCATGAAATCTTAGCGGGACCTCATAGATCGTGGAGACATCTTCAGCTACAATGACGTTGCGGGTCGGCACCGAACAGAAGAGGCTGATTTTCTGCCGAAGGGCATCGGATAGCGGCTTGGTAGAGCGGCAGAGCAGCACATTGGGTTGGATGCCGATCTCACGCAATTCTTTCACCGAGTGCTGGGTGGGTTTGGTCTTAAATTCGCCCGCCGTGGTGATGTGCGGAACCAGTGTGACATGGACGTAGATGACATTGTGAGCCCCCTCCTCCTGTCCCATCTGGCGTATGGCCTCCAGGAACGGCAACGATTCGATATCGCCGACCGTGCCGCCTATCTCCGCGATCACCACGTCGGGAGGTTCCGGGGAGCGCACCTTGAACCGGAGTCGATTCTTGATCTCCTCGGTGATATGCGGAATCACCTGAACCGTGGCGCCAAGGTAATCACCGCGGCGTTCGCGCGTAATGACCGTGTTGTATATCTGGCCGGTCGTGACATTGCTGGCTTTCTCCAATGATTGCCCCAGGAATCGTTCATAGTGTCCCAGATCCAGGTCGGTTTCGGAACCATCGTCGAGCACGAACACTTCGCCGTGCTGGAACGGATTCATGGTGCCGGGATCGACATTGAGATACGGGTCGAATTTCATGCTCTGGACCTTGAGTCCCCGGCGCTGCAAAAGCAGACCGAGCGAGGCCGATGAGATCCCTTTACCGAGCGAGGAAACCACCCCGCCGGTAACAAAAATGTATTTGGTACGTGAGCTCTCTACCATGACACCACCTATCTATATATCGAATCCAACTTCGCCACATCCTGGGGGCTGTCCACTGATACGCTCTTCATATCAGTCATGAACATCCGTATTCGTACGCCGTTCTCCAGAATCCGCAGCTGCTCCAGTGACTCGGCTCGCTCCGCCGCCGTGCGGCTCGACCGTGCAAACGAACGCAGGGCATCTCTGCGGAAGAAATATACGCCGATATGCCGGTTGTATGATACTTGAGTATAGCGTGATCGCCGAGTGGCATGCTGTAGATAGGGGATAGGATATCGGGAAAACCACATAGCTTCGCCTTCTTTTGAAATCACCACTTTCACGCAGTTCGGATCGAACAGCTCGCTATCCGAACTGATTCGCGCGGCCAGCGAAGCCACTCTGACAGACGAACGCCGCTGCATGTATCGAATCACCCGGTCCAGTAGCACCGCCTGCAGTCCCAGATTGTCCGCTTGTATGTTTATGAAAATGGAACCCTTCATCCCGGCAGCTACCTCGGCCATTCGATCCGACCCGGTCCGGTGCCTTGGCGAGGTTCTTACGACCTCGGCGCCGAAAGCGCAGGCAGACTTTTCAATTTCAGGAGCGTCAGTAGCGATAACCAGGCGGTCGATGAGGCGGGCCCTGGCTATATCGCGCCAGACGTAATAGAGTAGCGGTTTTCCTCGGAACTGGTAGAGGACTTTACGTTTGAATCGTGTGGACCCGAGCCGCGCCGGGATAACCGCAACCACCGATTCAGCCATCACCCGATCACCTTCGGAACCACGAAGAACCCGTTCTCCTTTTTCGGGGCGTTTGCCAGCGCCATTTCCTGAGGCAATGACGGCCTGACGACGTCTTCCCTGAAGACGTTCTCCGTCTGGACGAACTGATTCTGTGGTTCGACTCCGTTCGTGTCCACGCCACGGAGCTGGTCGACATAATCAAGGATGACCGTGAGCTCGTGGGAGAACCGCTCTATTTCGTCGGCAGTGAGATTCAGCCTGGCAAGCCGGGCAATCTGCTCAACCTGATCTTTTGATAGCGGCATGGGTCAAGTTATGAGCCGACCCCACCCGCCGTCAAGACAAAAACCAGCCGGAGCAGGTGTTCATTGAGCTAAAACTCGGCTTTGGCACTAAAGTTCCTCCCCTAACCGCCGACACTCAAACAAGTGTGCCAGAATGAAACAACCGCTAACCGGACAACGAGATAGTGGCAGGGACACAGTTTCAGATTGAATCGCCGCATGTGACCAGCGGCAGCCGATTTCGGCTCGACCGGAGCAGTTCGCTCACAGCGTCACATCTTTCCAAACAAACCGGACTTCAGGCGCTTATGCTCGCAGTCAATCTGCGTGGGCGGCTGTGTGACCGGGAACGGCAGTTGATTGACGACCTTAGCCCCGACCAACACCTTGCATTTCTGACTATGGGTGATGAGTATCTTCATCCGGAGAGCTTCCCACTTTTTCCGAAAGATGTTACCAGTGACTTTGCGGTTTTGGAGAGCACGGCTTTCAGTTACCGACGTCTCCGAGCTGGCCTGGGACGAAATAACGGAACATTCGGCGTCTACACTGCACAGATCGGTCAATTCCGGGGGGCGCCGCTGGTGTTCGGGACAGCCGGACCGGATGTGGCCTCCGGGGAGGTGGATCGGAATCACTCGTTCGCACGCATTGTGAACGACCTTCGCCGGGCCAGTTCTCAGGTAGGGGATCTGGCGGAGCGACTGCGCACGGCTCTCAGCAGCGAATCGCCGGTGATCCTAGTGCTTCGGTCGTCAGGACGGGTCCTGGCTACCAATGCCGCCGTGCAGAGTCTTCTGCCGCCTGACCTTGGGGACATAGTTGATAAGGAATGGGGTGAAGTCAAACGTGATTTGGTGAGCGCCCTGGTCACACATTCTCTCAAACTGGAATCGGTCGGCAATGGCGATTTGAGCGTGGCGGTTGTCACGCTTTCCGCTAAAGTCGAACTGAGACCAATCGAATATGAATCGTTTCTCGACCTGGTTCAGCATAAGGCGGCGGCGCTGGCAGCCAGCGCCCGACATCTTCGCAGCCTGGCCTGCTGTGTGCCGGGCGAAACCAACAGCGAACTGGTGCAGATCATTCTGGAGGAAGCAGAGGACCTTCGGACCTGTCTCGAGCGGTTACGAATGATTGACTCCTTTGAGGGGATCGCGCCCAGCCAGTTCGATCTGGTAGAGGAACTTCGTCTGGCCACCCTACAGGTGCTGAAAGGGAACCACCAAGCCAGTATAGTCATATCGAATGACGGTCAAGCGCCGGTGAGATTGGAGGCCCCTCGGATCGCGGCCCGATCGCTTCTGGAAACGCTCCTGAGACTCCACGTCCGTGGCTCCAGCGGCGACGGCAAAACGGAGTTGGTGGTCAGTTCCTCTTCAAGTGCGTCGCCGACCACGCTTGAGTTCCTCAGTAGCGACAATGCGCTTCACGGGAAAGGGCGTCAATCGGCCGGCGCGTGGCTGGCATATGCCGAACGGCTTGCGACTCTCCTTGGCTGGAAGATCAGTCATAGTGCCGGGGTCGATTTCCGCGCCAAGTCCGTCCTCTCGATACCTGCAACAGGAGACCGGCGATGAGCGGCGACCTGAATGCCAATAAGATAAGTGTGTTGATTGTTGACGACGAGGAAGCTACGCGCCGACTCTTGCGAGGGACCCTGAGCGGCGCCGGCTACACTGTCTTTGAGGCCGAGACCTTGTCAAGCACCCTGGCGTCACTCCGGGAACGTCCGATCGACCTGGTCCTGACCGACCTTAGGCTTGGCGAAGAGTCCGGCATGGACATTATCAAGGCCGTACGGCAGAGTTTTCCTGATATCGAATCAATACTTGTCACTGGCTTTGCCTCGATCGAGAGCGCGGTCGAAGCGATGCGGGCAGGGGCATTCGATTATGTCACCAAACCGTTCTCTCCGGATGAACTGGTGGTCAAAGTACAGAAGGCGGTCGAGCGCAAGCAGATGCGCCAGGAGCTCACGGCGCTTCGGCAACACGTGGCCATGAACTATGGCTTTGACAATATCGTGGGAATATCCAAACCGATGATGCGCCTCAAGGAGGCAGCCAAGCGGATCGCTCCTACGGATATTACCGTTATGATCACCGGTCCCTCCGGCACCGGCAAAGAGCTGTTTGCCCGAGCCATTCACTATCATTCGAATCGTCGCACCGGACGTTTTGTGGCTATCGATTGCAGTGCGCTTCCCGAAGGGCTTCTGGAATCCGAGCTTTTTGGCCACATGAAAGGCTCTTTTACGTCGGCCATCCAGAACAAGAAGGGGCTATTCGAAGAAGCGGATGGCGGTACGGTTTTCCTCGACGAGCTGAGCAACATGCCGATGTCGACGCAAGCAAAGCTGCTCCGTTTTCTACAGGATTCCGAAGTGCGACCGGTTGGCGCGGTGGCCTCGCGGAAGGTGAATCTCCGGGTCATTGCGGCCAGCAACAAGGACCTCAGGACCATGGTGGCGGAGGGGACCTTGCGTGAGGACCTGTACTATCGTCTGAACGTCATTCCGTTGACCCTTCCGCCGCTCGTGGAGCGTGCCGAAGATATCGAGATCCTGACCGACTATTTCCTCCGCAAGATGGCGAGCGAATCGGGCCATCCTCTGTTTTCCATCAGCCGACCCGCCATCGACAAACTCCTGAGTCATACCTGGCCCGGTAATGTCCGCGAGCTGGAGAATACACTCAAACGCGGGGCTGCCCTGTGTTCGGGTGAAAAAATTGAAGCCGAAGATATTCTATTCATTTCCGGTGAGCGACCGGTTGAGACGGTCGAGCGGCAGCCGGGCAGCAGTACCCTTACCTTGAAAGGGGGCCTGCTGGACAGCGGTCAGCGGTCACTCATCATCAAAGCGCTCAAAGACAGCGAGTGGAATTTCACCAAGGCAGCGGCAGAACTGGGAATAGGGCGCACAACCCTCTGGCGGAAGCTGAAAAAATATAACCTTACCCGCGAAACAGTCGCCGATTCCTGAACCGCCGGTCGTCAGCGACGTCGCGCCGCCATCTTGACTCGTTTCCGCATCGTGTTGTGCTCGTCGTTCGTATACGAGAAGTGGTGTCCTCCCTGCCCATCAGCCACGAAATACAGAAAGCCTGTGCTGTCAGGTGCCATCGATGCCCGGATGGCCGGCAGGCCCGGCGAGTTAATCGGGGTCGGCGGAAGACCCGCCACCCGATACGTATTGTAGGGTGTCAGGCTGTCGAGATCTTCTCGGGCAAGGGCCCGATCCAAGCCACCAAGTCCGTATATGACAGTCGGGTCCGCGTCAAGTAGCATCCCTCGTCGGAGCCGGTTCTGGTACACCGACGCTACCTTGCCCGCCTCTTGGGGCAGCTTTGTCTCTGCTTGAACGATAGAGGCAAGGATAACGATTTGGTCCCGCGTCAGGCCGTCTGATCGCAATTGTGACCATAGTGAATCGGTTTGATGGTTGAACATTGCCACCATTTCCCTTGCAGCAGAGCGTGCATCCATTCCCTGGGGAAGGACATACGTTTCGGGGAACAGGTATCCCTCGAGACACGGCACTTCCAGGGAATCGAGGAATGGTCGATCGGAATTGAGCGCGATCAATTCCGCAGAGTCCAGTTGAAGTGCCTGAGCCAGGACCGAGGCTACCTTCCAAATCGCGGCTCCTTCGTAGATTGTCACTTTTGCCTGCACTCCTTCGGCCAGACGGATCTTTTCCAGAACTGATCGGCAGGAGTTGCGACCGGCGAATCGGTAGGCACCCGGCTGGAGACGCTTGTCAACATCGGTCCAGCGTGCCGCGTACTCCAGCAGCCAGCGTGAGGTGACCACTCCTTCGATTTGAAGTCTTGCCGCCAGGTGAGCGAACCGGTCGCCGGTTTTCACGACGATAGTAACTTCTCGCTCACCAAGGTCAACTTCTCTTACATAGGCGTAATACAGGTACCCAGCCACCAGGCCGACCAGCGCCAGACCGAGAACGATGTAGGTTCGTCCGGTTCGGCCACTGTGGGCGGTGCGCCTGATGACGGCGTTGAGAATACCCAGTACCAGGAGAAACAGTCCGACCAGGAGCAGAAACGTGGTAACGAAGAAATAGGCCACGTACTCCCAGGCTCTGATGTCCATGCTATCTTTCATACAACCCGTCGAGGTATCGCTGGAGAATTACTACTGCAGCCAGTCGATCGATCCGTTTCTTGTCCTTGCCGATTCGCTTGCCGTGCGCGTGGACAATCGCTGCAGCTTCGAGCGAAGAATCGTATTCATCCACTTTATACACCGGTCCCGTGAACAACCTTTGGATGCGACCAATGAACCGGTCGACCGCATCGCACTTGGCGCTCCTGTCCCCTGAGGCGAGCAACGGATATCCGACCACTACAGCGTTTGGGTGATACGTAAGAAGCAAGTATTCTATCCTCTTGATCGCTTCGCCGCTCGATTTGGTCTCGATTGTCTCAAGGGCCGATGCAATCAGACCGGTGGGGTCCGATTTGGCCACTCCGATTCGTCGTTCACCGTAATCGAACGCAAGCACGGTCTTATCATGCGTATTGGTCATCGGCCAAATTTACTTTCGCGGCGAAAGTGAGTCAAAACAAAAGACGCGCAACGAAAGCTCAGGTCTTCCGTTCCTTCTTCTTGGCAGCCGGGAAGAGGATGTTGTTCAGAATAAGGCGGTATCCGGGAGAGTTCTTGTGAAGGGAGAGTTCGGTGGGGGGGTCGTTCACCATGTGCTGGTAGTCTTCCGGATCGTGGCCGGACAGGAAGGTGAAAGTCCCCCGGCCGATATTGCCGTGGATATAACGTACCTCATCAAAATTGTCAGGTTGACCAAGCACAATCACTGATTTCTTCAGAAGCGATTTCCGAAATCCGGTCACCTGCCCCATGAATCCGTTGACGGTATTCACATGGTCCTGGACCAACATCGTGGGGACCGGGTCTAGTTTGGCAGAAAATTCGAATAGATAAAAGAAGTCGTTATCGGGCGAGGGGAATCGAACCAGGCGGTCGGGATAGGTGTCGATATTGGAGCGCCGGTAGACCATGGGGTCGAGCGAAACCTGGAAATTCTCGAATGCGAAGTCCTTGCCAAAATCCAACCGTGCCTGGGCATCCGGGTCGGGCGGGTCACCGTCGAATTCGCGCGGCACGATATCAACCCCCTCGGCGGCCAGAGCGATGTCGATGGTTTCCGGTGCCGAACACATAGAGAAGAAAAAACCGCCTCGGCGGACGTAGTCGTAGACCGCTTTGGCGACATCGCGCTTCATTAGGGAAACTTTCGTGTACCCCAGTTTGTGGGCCAGCTCCTCGTTTTCGCGGACATCTGCCTGGTACCAGAGCTCGTTTCGGAACGCACCGTAAAATTTACCGTATTGGCCGGTGAAATCTTCGTGGTGGCAATGGAGCCAGTCATAGTCGTCGAGCGCGCCGGCCAGCACTTCGGCATCCCAAATTACTGTGTACGGAATCTCGGCATAGGTGAGCGCCAGGGTGACGGCATCATCCCAAGGCTCTTTACGAGGTGGCGAATATACGGCAATCCGCGGGGCCTTCTCAAGCTCTACCCGCTCCATGTTCTCGACTTCGATGACGCGATATATGTCCGCTACCTCCCCCTGCGTGGCTTCCTCAAAGCGAACCCCCATGACGAGGCAGAGATTCGCGAGCTCCGCTGACTGGTCCAAGAGAAATGACCCGCCCCGATAATTCAGCAGCCAGTCCGCTTTCTGTCCATTCTCCAGCGCTTTGTACACGACACCATAGGCTTTCAGGTGATCCGACTGGGTGGAATCCATGGGAATGAGAATAGAAGCGGAGGTCGGGATGGTCGGTACGAGCAACACAAACAGAAGCAGTATTCTACGCATGGGCATGATGATTAAACACGCACGTTGGTGGCTGGTTCAAGAGATAGCCGAATTTCATTTGTCCGGCCGTTTTTCAGGCTTCTTCATCAGTTCCCGTCGGCGCTCTTTGTACTTCGCAAGATACTCCGCCATCTTCGCCTCTCGTCCGACGGGTCTCGGATGATAATACTCAGTCCCGGCTAATTGGTCGGGGAAATACTCCTGGTCGGTGATGGCATCCTCGAATTCATGCGCGTACTTGTACCCCTTGCCGTAATCGAGCGCCTTCATCAAGGTAGTAGGAGCGTTGCGAATCCAGAGCGGCACCGGCAGCGAACCGTGTTCGTGAGCGTCCGACTTGGCCATCTCAAACGCCGTGTAGACCGAATTCGATTTGGGTGCGCAGGCCATGTAGATGGTCGCCTCTGCAATGGCCAGTTCCCCTTCGGGTGTGCCAAGAAAATGATATGTGTCGCGGGCATTCAAGCAAAGAGTAAGGGCGTACGGGTCCGCCAGTCCGATATCTTCGGCGGCAAAACGAATCAGTCGTCTGACTACGTAAAGCGGGTCTTCGCCTGATTCCAACATTCTGGCCAGCCAGTACAGGGCCCCATCGGGATCGCCACCCCGAATGGTTTTGTGAAGAGCGGATATCAGGTTGTAGTGCTCTTCACCAGCTTTATCATAGACGAGTACAGTTCTCTGGTTCACTTGTTCCAGTATAGGGACGGTGATTTCACCCCCTTCGCCGACAAACTCCGCGGCCAGTTCCAGGAGGGTCAGCCCGCGGCGGGCATCGCCATCGGCGGCGGTGGCCATAAACTCGGTGGCGCCATCGGCTAAATGCAGCCGCATCTTGCCAAGCCCTCGCTCGCTGTCGCCAAGTGACCGTTCGAGCAGGACACTGACCTCCTTCTCAGTAAGGCGATTGAGCACATAGACTCGCATCCGTGACAGCAAGGCGGAATTGACTTCAAATGACGGATTCTCTGTTGTTGCCCCGATCAGGACAATGTCCCCCTTTTCAACATAGGGCAGGAAAGCATCCTGCTGTGCCTTGTTGAAGCGATGGATTTCATCGATGAAGATGTAAGTTCTCCGGCCGGACAACTGATAGTAGTTGCCTGCCTTGGAGATGACCTCCTTTATCTCTTTGATACCGGAGGACACGGCGGAATACGGGACAAACTGGCCCCTGGTAGAACGGGCGATCAGCTCGGCAAGGGTAGTTTTGCCGGAGCCTGGTGGACCCCAGAAGATGATTGAGCCGACCTTGTCCTGTTCGATGGCCTTGCGGAGCGCTGTTCCCTTACCGACAATCTTCTCCTGACTGACAAACTCATCAAATGTCTGCGGACGCATCCGGTCAGCCAATGGGCGGACGGAGCCGCGCTCGACCTCCTTCTTGGGCCTTTCTGGTTGGAAGAAATCCATTTTGTAAATATACCGTTCCTACCTGACCGTAACAACCGTATTCCGTCCTGCGAATTTCACAAATTCCTTGACAGCATTCGAGTTATGCTCTATGATGAACTCAGTCGAGTTAGCCTCCACCAACGGAGGCCTTTCATCAGGGCATATCGGTAACAACATTAGAGCGGAGCATATGACTATGAGACATTTCAAAGTCGCTCTGGTTGGGCCGCTGCTGTTTTTGTCGGTCGAAGTGGCGGTGGCATTTCCCGGTTATTTCCCAATCGTTGCAGGACAAACCGGAACTGAGCCATTCAAAATCATTGCTGCCGATTTGAATGGCGACAACATACCTGATTTGGCAACCGCAAACTACTGGTCGGGTGATGTTACCGTCATCATGAGCGTCGGCAACTGCCAGTTCGCTAATCCGGTGAACTATGCAGTTGGCGAGCAGCCCTGGAGTCTGGTATCGGCCGATCTCGATAACGATAACGATATCGATCTGGCGGTAGCCAACCGCCAGTCCGACGACATTTCGGTTCTTCTGAATACTGGTGGCGGTTCGTTTGAACCGGCGATGCACTACGTTGCCGGCGGTGAGCCGAATGCGCTCTGCGTGGCCGATTTTGATAGCGACGGCTTCCAGGATATGGCCTTGGCGGATGCCGGTGCTACCTCCATTGGCGCAGTGATGGTCTATTTCAACAACGGGGACGGGACGTTCCGTTCGCCGATCTATTATTTCACTGTGCGCGGGAACAGGAGCATCGTGGCCGCGGATTTCGACGGCGACACTGATCAGGACCTGGCCGTCAGCAATGGCGGTACCGGCACGGTTGATGTCTGGGTCAACGACGGGACCGGGGCTTTTGTCAAGACGAACTCCCTGGCGGAGCCGACAGCCTACGACATTTGGGCTGCGGACTTTGACGCTGATGGCGATGCTGATATTGCCAACATCACGGTCGGAGCGCTGTTCGTGAATGACGGTGCCGCCAATTTTGTGACTAACGCGTCGTTTTTCAGCATGAGCGGCTTTTACCCCTGGACCGCCGATTTGGACAACGACGGAGATAACGACGTCGCGCGTCCGGGCGGCATGTATGTCTCCGTTGCACTGAGAGAGCCGTACAACGGTTATGAATTTTTGCCTCCGAGGAGCTACCTCGGCTGTGCCCAGGGAGTGGGGGATGCCGCGCCGGCTGATTTCGATGGTGACGGCGACCTGGATTTGGCAGTGGCTAACACTTCTCAGAACTCCGCGTCGATTCTGCTGGGCACTGTTACCGGACGGTTCGTATGCGGTGATATCGACGGCACCGCTGCCATTGACATCGGTGACCTGACCTCGGCGGTCGTGTTTATCTTCTTGAACGGGCCTGTTCCGCCGTTCTGGCCGGCGGCCGATTTTGACCGCTCTGGAATGGTCGACATCGGGGACATATCGATGATCGTGGACTACCTGTTCTTGAATGGTCCACCGCTGACTTGTCCGTAGATTTCCAACGAGCCGTCCGAGATGACCTTTTTGAGAGAGCTGCGTTCGCTCTCTGATTCCCCTATTGCCTCGGTGCCGCCGGGAAGCTATTAATTCGACATGCCTGCTAATCTGCCACCACAATACTATGAGTTGGAGCGGGAGTTCCGCGCCGAGAAAGATACGAGGGAGAAACTCCGTATGGCCGAGGAGCTCCTTCGGATCATGCCCAAGCACAAGGGGACCGACAAGCTCCAGGCGGAAATGAAGGCCAAGATCTCCCTGCTCAAGAAGCAGCTTGAGGCGGGTGACAAAAAACACGGCCAGAGCCATGCGGTCAGCCATGACCATATCGAACGAGAAGGCGCAGGACAGGTAATCCTGATTGGGGCGCCGAATTCGGGAAAGTCGTCGCTTCTGGAGGCGTTGACCCATGCCCGGCCCTTGGTAGCCGACTATCCGTATACCACACGCGAACCGATGGCCGGTATGATGACATTCGAGACTATTCAAGTACAGTTGATTGACACGCCCCCAATCGGCGAGGAACTGTTCGAGCCATACTTGCCGAATCTCGTTCGGAACGCCGACCTGGTGATGTTGGTCTGCGACGTAACCGATTCGAATATGTCCACGGGCGCGCAGCACGTGACTGAGCGCTTGCGCGAAAAACATGTTCTGCTGAGACCGACAAGGGAAGTCTCCGAAGATGCCAGATTTTATATTAAGAAGACGGTCATTTGCGCCCACAAAGCCAACGAGGACGACAATACTTCCTGGCAGGGTGTACTTTCGGGGCGGTTTCCGGGTTTCCCAGTCGTAGCGACTTCGCTCATCGATGACGCAAGTCTGGTTTCGTTCAAGCGCGTTGTATTTGACGGACTGGAGATCATCCGTGTGTACACCAAACAGATTGGCAAGGAGGTCGCGCTCGTGGACCCGGTGATTCTGCCGGTGGGTGCCACTGTCATCGATGCGGCTACGTCGATCCATAAGGACTTTGCGGCGAAGCTGAAGGTTGCACGAATCTGGGGGAGCGGGAAATTCGAGGGGCAGCGGGTGCAGCACGATCACCAGTTGAGTGACGGCGACGTGGTGGAGTTTCATATTTGACAGGGCTGTTCGTAGATTTGCAACAAACGAACTTGCTTACGCGAGGCGCGTGATGACTTCACTGTGCGTCGTTCGTTCCGGCAGTTCTTGCTCGCCCGAGACAATCGGGTCAGATACATCGAGATAAGAAAAATCGCCCGTCGAGGGCGAGTGTGAACTGCCGGTTCCAGACAAATCAGTCAGAGCCGGTCAGGTCACACGGGCCGAAGCGCCACGCTGAAGTCTGTTTCCACACTGTACAAAACTGACAGATGCAAGTGCTGGTATCGCACAACGTCGGCCCGCAAGACCTGACCGAACAACAAAATTGCTTTCCCTGGGGAGGGGATGTCGCGAAATGACAGGCGAGGGGTCCGTGCCACTGACTGCTGCCACACAGCATTCCGGAACTGTAAAAGGCACACGTCCTCGTGTGCCGACAGTCGGCAGACCGGGAGGTCTGCCGTTTATATATTCAGCCGTCGGGGCGGGATTGCTTCGGCGAAGCGCCTCGCAACGACTCTCCTTGGACATATAAACAAGTTGTAGGTGGCAGGGGACGACGGTGCCGGGTTTCTGCACTCGCCCTTAAGAAGAACCGACCAAGCTCGCTTCGGAACCCAAACCACAACCATGTTCACTCTTGACTTGCCGGTGATGAAAGGTCAGATTATCGGAGATGGAACATCCCTTACACTATAACTTCAAAGATGTCATGGCGGCGCCGGCCCGCGCGCTGGCGGCGAAACAGATCGGCGTCATGACGCTGTTTCTGTGCGGCGCGCTGATCAAGTTCGATTTCTTCTTCTACCTGGCCTACTGGATTCAGGGGGAAGATTTGGCCACCGCGTTTTCGGTCTGGGGACTGCTGCCGTTCACCGGCAATATATTCGGTAACATCGTATCGCAAATAGTGTACTACGGTGGAATCGTGGCGGCGCTGTTGGTAGTGATGTTCGGGTTTTTTGCCGTAGCCGCGATCAACATTGAGGCGGTGCGTGGCAACCATTTTTTCGGCATGTGGGGGGCGATCAAGTTTGCGTTAAGCCGGTGGAAACAGTTGCTCTTGTCCGAACTGTCGATTGCCCTGTTCGTGGCGTTTATCGTGCTTCTGTTTTTCCTGTTGGGGCTGGCAAGCCGCATTCCGATCGTGGGGGAGTGGATTTTCACTGTCTTATTCGTCATTCCGAATTTTGTCATCGCGCTTTTTAGCGTGTTTATTCTCTTCGTCTTTATTCTGACCGTGTTGCTGCTTCCGGCGGTGGCGGCGGCGGAGCGGAACGGCGAGACGTTCAATGTGATTCTCGAGACCTTTTCAACCATCATCCGCCAGCCGTTTCGGTGGGCGGGGTTTACTCTCTATGCGGTAGTTGCAGCCAAGGTCTGTAGTTTCATCTACGCCTATTTCGCTTATCGAGCGGTGCAGTTTTTAGTCTGGACCAGTTCGCTTGGTGGAGGGGACAATTTAGAGAAGTTAGTACGCTCGGGCCTGTCGCATTTGCCGGTGCGGTCACAGATTGTTAACGAGACTTTGCGGCTGTTCCCGGGTTTGAAGTTTGGCGTGACGTTACCCTCGAGCGGTTATTTTGTGAGCCAGTCGGCGGCGGGGCATGTGATGGCGTTTATGTTGTTTCTGATCTTTGCCTCGATTCTCGGTTATCTTCTTGCGGTCGTGGCGGCCGGTCAGGCGCGGGGGTATGTGGTGATTCGGTGTTTGAAAGACGGCCACAAGATTTCTGAGGAGCAGCCGCTGTTTTTCAAGGATGAGCATGTGAATCCGAAGGTGGAGGGGGAGGACGCGTGCGCGTAGCTGTATCACCAACATGCATTTTGACTCTGCTAAGTGAGGTGCACTTAACAGCCCTTCCTCAGGGACGATAGTTTAGCTCTGGCAGACTCATTCTCATGCAAACCATCCGTGAAATCAAGCGCATACACTCTTTCTCTCGCCGCCTCGCGGCGCAGGGGATAACCATTGGGCTGGTGCCGACAATGGGGTTTCTGCATGAGGGGCATCTGTCACTCATTCGGAGAGCCAGGAAAGAGGCGGATATTGTCATCACGACGATTTTCGTCAATCCGGCTCAGTTTGCGCCGAACGAAGACCTCGCTAAATACCCGCGCGATGAGAAAGGGGATATCCGCAAGATCAAAAGCGCCGGCGGTGATATCGTGTTCATCCCAAAAGCCGAAGAAATTTACCCGCCGGATTTTCAGACTTGGGTAACGGTCGAAGGTCTGACCAATGTACTTGAGGGGAAAGCGCGGCCGGGGCATTTCCGGGGCGTGACGACCATTGTAGCTAAACTGTTCAATATCACGCGTCCGGATGTCGCCGTGTTCGGCCAGAAGGATCTCCAGCAGGCGATCGTGCTTCGCCAGATGACACGCGATCTGGGATACTCGATCAAATATATAATCGCGCCGACTGTGAGAGAGCCCGATGGACTGGCAATGTCATCGCGGAATAAGTACTTCGATGCAAACGGCAGGCAGGAGGCAGTCTGTTTATACCGCGCCCTTGTCACCGCAAAGCGGATGATGAGAGCGGGCGTGGTCGCAACCGCGAGGATTGAGAAGGAGATGCGGGCGGTGATTCTGGCGACCTGTACGAGTGCAAAGATCGAGTATATTGCGTTCAATGATTTCAACACTCTTGAAATGCGCAAACGGGTAGACCACGAGGTGGTCTGTTCGCTGGCAGTCCGGGTGCACGGCGTGAGGTTGATTGATAATATGAGGTTGGGGTGAGCGCCTGTGATTCGAGCGGTCAGGTCACACGGGCCGAAGTGTTGAATAGGAGTGCGAACCTGCATGACAAGGACTTGATAGTCACACGTGTCGACAAGTTACGTTGTGGCCCGCAAGACCTGACCGAACGGCCATGAGAGCACTTAGTGTGTATCAGGTCACACCGTCCGCCTGTCGGCAGACGGCAGGACCTGACCGAACGGAAAGAACGGTCAGGTCACAACGCCGCGAAGCGCGTCGTCAAGACCTGACCGATCAGAAAGAAGGGCACACGTCCTCGTGTGGCACGGGCGGCAGACGGGGACGTCTGCCGTGTACTTGCTGAGCACTGGTCCGAGGAAAACAAAGTATGATTAGCGGTCCAGGCATCCCCATCGAATCCCCCGGCGTCAATGTCGCTGTGGTGAAGAAAGACCTGGAAGGATGGAAATTCCTGTTACTGAAGCGCGCCTATCATGAGAGCTACGCCGGTTCGTGGGGGCTTCTCACCGGCACAAAACATGGCGATGAGACAGTCACGCAATTGGCTCTCCGCGAAATCAAAGAAGAGACTGGTCTCACCCCCAAGGCATTATGGGCAACCGAGCATATAATTCAATTTTACGAGCCTGAAGAAGATGCCATCTGGATTCTGCCGCTTGTAGTGGCAGTTGTTTCGCAGCGGTCTGAAGTAGTCCTTTCACCCGAAAACGAAGAGTTTGTCTGGCTGGAAGCCTCGACGGCCCGCAAGCAGGTGTTTTGGAAGAATCTGGTTCGCGCCATCGATCAGATATGTGAAGAGCTTCAATCGTACCCGGCTCCGACCTGGCTCCCGCTGCAACTGCAATAGTTGGAACCTTTTGTCCCCGATATCGTTACACTCTCGGACGCGGGACCTATCTGGCACTTCACCGGGCCACTTGCGGCGGTTTCAAATTGCCGTATATTGACCACCGAGAACGGGGATGAAGACAGGAAAAGAGCAGTATGTTGATAACGATGCTTAAATCGAAAATCCATCGGGCGACAATCACCGATGCCAATCTCAACTATGTGGGATCGATCACGATCGATGCGGATTTGATGCGTCTGGCCGATCTGGTACCGTACGAAAAAGTTGAGATTGCCAATATCAATAACGGCGAACGGTTTGATACGTATGTGATCGAGGGGAAACCCGGCAGCGGCGTGATCGCGCTCAATGGCGCGGCCGCTCGTAAAGGGGAAACAGGGGACCTGATTATCATTCTGTCTTATTGTCAGCTCGACAAAGCCTCGGCAGCCACTCACAAGCCGCTGACCGTGCACGTGGACGTACATAACCGGCCATCGAAGTAAGACGACGTAAGTTCGGATAGATAATTCCATGAGTTCACAGCTCTCTCCGCGACCCAAAGCTGCCATTGTTCTTGCGGCCGGCAAGGGGAAGCGGATGAAGTCGGACCTTCCGAAAGTACTGCACGAGATTAACGGCCGTCCGATGGTGGCTATTCTGCTGGACACACTTATGTCCATCGGGTTCGAAAAAATCGTTGTGGTAATAGGCCATAAGGGGGGATTGGTTCAACAGGCACTGGCCGATTACCCAGTGAAGTTTGCCTGGCAGCGCGAGCAGCTTGGAACAGGTCATGCTGTGATGATGACTAGAGACCAATTGGCCGGATTCGATGGAACCACGCTGGTTGTGGCGGGCGACGTGCCTTTCTTGTCAAGTCGCTCCATCCAAAACCTGTTGAACCTGCATGTCCAAACGCGATCTGTGGCTACATGCCTGTCGGCCATTTTTGATGACCCGACCGGTTACGGAAGGATAATCCGAACTGGTCACGGGAACGGTCTGGAGGCGATTGTCGAGCACAAGGATGCCTCGCCCCAACAGCTCTCCATTCACGAAGTGAATTCCGGCACGTTCTGCTTCGATAACCGTCGACTGTTCAGAGTCATCGACCAGATCGGCAACCAGAATGCACAGGGGGAGTACTACCTGACGGATGCGGTCAAGATACTGCACGACAACGGCTTGCCCGTCTCGGTTGTCACTGCCGACAATCCGGATGAAGTTCTCGGCGTGAACTCGGTGGATCAGTTGCAGGAGCTTGCGGAGAGGTTCTCGAGCCGGCGTTAATTCGGTACAACATATTTGGGGCATCGCGTGCGTCTTAAGTGTTATAAGGAGATAGGACGGATGCCGATAATTGGTAAAGGCCGGTTTTTTTGGTTGACGCCTTCCGGCGCTGAAGGTAAATTTAAGAGGGATTGTGAGATAAGGCTATGAAGAGAATTCTGCTCCTAATCATATCAGGTCTCTTGATTGTTTCGACGGGCTGGTCACAGACAACTGACTTGGCGAGCCTTCAGAGCGCCGGTCAAAGCAGTGCGCTGGGCGCGCGACCGGTTTCGAGTCCGTTCTCGCTTTTGGATATGTCACGCGTTCGCTGGTCGAACAGCTACTCCATGTCGTTTTTCTCAGGTGGGGGATTGTCCGGCTCGGTAGGGCTTCTGAACTCGACCATGTTCTACGACTTTTCGCCGAAGCTGTCTTTGGCATTGAACATAGGGATCCTGCATAACACGGGCGCGCTCTGGGGTCAAGGGTCGAGTGATGCATCGATCTTGCCCGGATTTCGCCTGGACTATCATCCCTCATCGAAATTCAGCATGGCGCTGGAGGTACAGCAGTACAGCGGTCTGGTCAACGGTTTCGGACGACCCGGCTGGTGGCGGTACCCCTGGTAAAACACGAAATGACATTCGCACCGACAAAGAAAGCGAGGTAGCAGGACTGCACCGGTAACTTCTCCTCCCTGACTGTTTTTGCATGCTCCATTCCAAATCATCTGAACATCACGAATCGTCAACGTCTCATTCGGGAGGCGGCGTTGTCCGTCGGTCGCGACTCGTCCGATGGTTGGAATATTTGGCCGGTGCCGCAGTTGTCATTGTTCTGGCTTATATCGTGTTCTTCTCTGTCCGGATCGCGCGGGGTGTTGCTCGTACCGGCAGCGATGCCGAGCTTCTGGTGCGGCTCCAGGTGCTCAACGCCAGCGGGAGAAGCGGGATGGTGTCGTGGATAGCGGACCGCTTGAATGGGTACTCGGACCGTGAATTGGAGATCAAAGTAGTCGACAGCGGTAACTTCGACCTCACGGAAGTCCCGCAATCGTTCGTGATCTCCCGCGAGCAGGATAGCCGGTCCGCAAAAGCATTGGCGACCAAGCTTGGTCTGGACCCGGCGGCAGTGATCATTAAGCCGTTGGCGAGCAATCACCGCTTGGTGACCGCGACCCTGGTCGTTGGCAGGGACTATGCGAGAATTACGCTGAACGCACAGAACTCAAAGGAGAAATAACCCGGACTCTTGAAGAAACTGACACCGTTATCATTAGCGCGGCTGGCCGGTCGGCTGGCGCTGTCCAAACGCGGCTTCGATGTCAAGATCCTCAAACTGAAGTCGCTGTCCAGTGTCTGTGACTACTTTGTCATCGTTTCGGGCGAGGCCGACGTGCAGGTGCGGGCGATCGCCAACGCGGTGGACGATGGGCTGATGGAGGCAGGATTGAAGCCATATCATGCCGAGGGGCTGTCCGACGGGAACTGGGTGCTGCTTGACTATATCGACGTTGTCGTGCACGTGTTCTACGAACCGACCCGTCGATTCTACGCGCTTGAAAAACTATGGGGCGACGCGCCGGTAGAAGAGATTGTGGATGGTCCGGAGCCCAAACACGCGACCGCCAAACGGGCGGTACGAAAACGACAATAGAAACGCATTGCATAGGATGACAGGGAAATGGAACTCGTAGAGTTAAAGGCCAAGACCATCGCCGAGCTGCTCAAGATCGCCGAGGATCTGGATATCCCGGGCGTCTCCGGCCTGCGCAAGTCGGAGTTGATTTACAAGGTGATGGAAGCGACCACCTCCTCGACCACCAACGGGATGATCTTCGCCGAAGGGGTTCTGGAGGTGATGGAAGAGGGGTACGGTTTTCTACGTTCGTCGGACTACAACTATCTGCCGGGGCCGGACGACATCTATGTGTCGCCATCGCAGATCAAGCGGTTTGACCTCCGGACCGGCGATACGGTGTCGGGCCAGGTGCGCCCGCCCAAGGAGAACGAGCGGTATTTCGCCCTGCTCAAGATCGAGGCGGTGAATTTCGAGGACCCGGAAGTCGCGAAACACAAGACGTTGTTCGATAATCTGACGCCGCTGTATCCGAATGAGGCGTTTCACCTGGAACTGCACACCGAAGAACTGACCACGCGCATTATCGATCTCATGTGCCCGATCGGCAAAGGGCAGCGTTCGCTGATCACGTCGCCGCCGAAGGCGGGCAAGACGATGATCCTCCAGAAGATCGCGCAGTCGGTTGTGGCCAATCACCCAAAAGTTCGCCTGATCGTGTTGTTGATCGACGAGCGTCCCGAGGAAGTAACGGAAATGCGCCGTTCGGTGCGTGGTGAAGTGATATCGTCAACTTTCGATGAGCCGGCGGAGAGACATGTCCAGGTTGCCAACATGGTGTTGGAGAAGGCCAAACGACTTGTGGAGCACAAGCACGATGTGGTAATCCTGCTGGACTCGATTACACGGCTGGCCCGTGCCCACAACGCGGTGGTGCCGCATTCCGGCAAGATCCTCTCGGGCGGCGTGGACTCCAACGCTCTGCATAAGCCGAAACGGTTTTTCGGTGCGGCACGAAATATCGAGGAGGGTGGATCGCTGACAATTGTCGGTACCGCGCTGATCGAGACCGGCTCGCGAATGGACGAAGTCATCTTCGAAGAGTTCAAAGGGACCGGTAACATGGAAATGGTACTGGATCGTCGCCTCTCCGACCGCCGTATTTTCCCGGCCATGGACCTGAATCGGTCGTCTACCCGTAAGGAAGAGCTTCTCATGACTGATGAGGTGCTTAACAAAATCTGGATACTCCGCAAATTCCTGGCGGAAATGAACCCGATCGAGGCCATGGAGTTCCTCACCGACCGTATGAAGAAGACCAAGACCAACGAGCGGTTCCTGGCATCAATGAAGGATTGAGCGAGCCGGAGCAGCGACGACGGCGCGTGAATGTACGAATGCCGGCAGGTTCCCTTGCGCCGCAAACGCAAGGCGACCTGCCGTTTCGTTTGTTGGGAAGAGTGTCTACTTTACGGTACCGCGTATGATGCCGCCGTCCGAACCGACAGCGTAGAGTTTGTTTCCGATCAGGCAGAGATCGAGTATGTCAATGGGTTGGGGGATTTTCTCTGCCTTCCACGTCTTGCCGCCGTCGATCGTCTTCTGGAGCATGCCGGTACTGCCGGCAACGTAGCCGATATCGGCGCTTAGAAGCGCCACCGATGTATACTGCACGCTTTCGTCCAGCGAGATAGACGTCCAGGAGTTGCCGCCATCGTGAGTGTACGCCCCCATGCCTTGATTCCCTACGATAACACCGAATGTCCCATAGAAAGCGATGGCGCGCCCCGGCTTACCGTCGATTGTCTTGCGGTCCTGCCAGGTGGCTCCCAAGTCGCGGGAATAATGCAACCGTCCCCAACTCTGGAAGCAGACGGGCGATCCCGCCCGGTAGAAGAGCTCGCCGTAACCTCGTCCCAGGTCGGGCAGTTGATCCCATGATCTGCCAAAGTCGGTGCTGCGAAGCAACAAACCCTTCGAACGATCTTTCGCGTCACGGGCCCACCCGACCACGAGAGCGGTCTTTGAATCCAACATGATCGTGCTCAGAAGCCAGGGTAGTGTATCTCTGAGGGAGCGATCACTCCAGGTAGCGCCGCCATCGAAGGTAAGCAGGATCGCACCGTGCCGTCCGCAAACGATACCGGTATCGCCGTTGATGAAGCTGACATCTTCAAGCGGCATGTTTCCTGGGAACCTGAGCAGAGTCCAGATCCGTCCGCCGTTATCGGTGCGAAGAACCTTGCCGCTGCTGGTCACCACAAAGCCGGTATCGGGATTCACGAACCAGACGCCGCTGATGTTGTCGTCGACGGGAGTCTTTATAAGTTCCCAGTTGTCAGCCCGCGTGCTGCCGGCGAACAGGAACATTGCGAGCACTGTTATCGCTGATAACCAGAGACAGTTTTTTGATTGTCGCATCTGCTGCCCTTTTGTACACTCCAGACTACGCTACGATTCAACCTTTGATGCGTGCGCAGTGTATGCATGATAGCAGTTTCTGTCAATTGAAACCGACAAGGATAAGTATCTCGCATGGCTCAGTGGCCGCTCATCGATATTCGGCATCTCAAAGTGAAGAATGAGCGGGGGGATCTCGTCTTCACCGACTTGAGCATCGAACTCCAGCCCGGCCAATCCATGATAATCACGGGGCCGGCCGGATCCGGGAAGACAACGATCGCGGAGCTTCTTGTTGGTTTGAAGTCCCCTTACGAAGGGAGCTTGGAGTTATTCGGCGAAGCCGTCAAGCCGGGGCGAACTCGACAGATGCGGAAGTTCCGGCGCAAGATCGGAGGGGTTGGCGGACCTTGGGGGCTGATCCCATCGATGACGGTGACTGAGAATATCCTCTTGCCGCTCATAATCGCCGGCGAACGCCCCAGGACTCAGAGGGAACGCCTTCGCAAGATGCTCAATGAATTCGGGCTGTCCAAAGTCGCGGGACATCACCCGGCACATTTGACACGAGTTGAAAGTACGCTCTGTCAGATAGCCCGCGCCTCGATCGCCAACCAGCCGCTCGTGGTTCTTGATGAACCCTCCGCCGGTCTTGATATCCCCACTTATCAACACGTCTGCGAGTACATGGTGAAGGCATCGGTCTCGGGCCGTTCCATGCTGGTCTTGTCGTCGGAGTTGCCGCCGCAGGAGATCCCGGGAAGTATTCATTACCGTATCGTCAACGGGCGGCTGGAATGACCCGGTTCAGTTTTGTCTGGCGAGAATTGGGGCGAATGCTCTACCGGTATCCAGGGACCGCCCTCGGCTCGTTCCTGTCGTTGAGTCTTCTGTTTCTGCTGTTCGACGTGTTCTGGGTGGCCACCGGGACGACCAATCAATTCTACGCGACGTTATTATCCGACCTTCGCATGGAGGCGTTTGTCTCGGAAGAACTGCCGGATTCGGCGCTGACACGGCTTTCGTCCGACATTGCCGACATGGCGGGCATTCGCTCGGTCGAGTACGTCTCCCGGGAACAGGCGCGTCAGGACCTGGCCAATCTGGTCGGGACCGACCTGTTGGTGGGGTATGATTCGCTGAACCCACTCCCGCGATCTTTCGTTCTCATACTCGATGGCGCGTATCACGGGCTTTCCGCAATGGGGGGCCTGGAGCAGCGATTGGTGGCTCTTACGGGCGTAGCCGAAGTGCATTACAGTAAGAAGTGGCTGGAGCAAATGGAGCAGACAAGACTCCTGTTCCGGACTGTGGGACTGGCGCTGGGCGCCATCATTTTGCTGGCGGCCATCATCACGACCAGCAACAGTATTCGCCTGATGACCAGAGCACGCGCTCTGGGCCTGCACCAGATGCGGCTCCTGGGGGCTGGCCGGTTGTTTACGGCTTCGCCGTTTCTGCTCGAAGGCTTCTTGCTTACCGGCATGTCTGCGGTGGGGTCCTGGGGGCTCTTGCTGATCGGCGTCCGGAAGATCTCATTCAGCCAGTTCGCCGTGGTAGTGCCGGCCTATGCTGACATGGCGTTATTCTGCCTGGCGGCAGCCTTGCTCGGGGCAGTCAGCGGCCTTCTGGGCATCAGGAAGGCACTGCGATGACAAAGACGATCCGGTGTTTGGCGTGCATCAGTCTCGTAGTAACCTTCATTTCCGCGGGGTTGGTGCGTGCTGCCGATCCCAAAAAGGGGAAAGTGACAGACCAGCGCCAGGAACTTGAGAAACTCAAGCGTGATGTGCAGAAGAGCCAGTCGCGGCTCGATTCGCTCAAGCGAGAGGAAGCGCGCGTTCAGAAAGACCTCTCCGAGTACGACCAGCGGATCACATCGCAAAGACAGGTCCTGGACCGTTTGAAACGAGAGCGAACGCAGCTTTCGAGGGCGATCGGCGAAGCGGAGAATCAGCAGAAATCGAGTCAGCAGAATCTCGAACAGACGCAGCGGCGTTTTCTGGCCAACGTACGCCAATTGTATGTTTCTGCCCGGCAGACCGACTATTCATTCCTCGCGCGTCCCGATGAAGAACGCGAGATGCACCGGCGGCTCATTTACCTTACGCAACTGGCCAATTTTGAGTCGGGCAGCGTCACTTCAGCCTCGCAATCCCTCTCCCAGTCTCTGGCCGAGTTGAAGCAACTCATCGGTGAAGGGAGCCAGATGTCCGGTCTGGTCAAGCAAAAAGAGGCCTCGTATGCGCTCGAAAAGAGCCGTAAGCAACGCCGGGAGAAGGCGCTCGACCGGATCCGTCGCCTGAGCAAAGATGAAGCTGAGCGGGTCATTTCGCTCAGCAAAGTTGCCGAAGAGATGGAATCGATCATCGCCCGTCTGGAGAAGCAGCAACGAGAGGCACAGGCGCGACGCCAGACGCAGCCGCGCAGCAGTTCCTCGTTCGCCGGATTGAAAGGGAATCTGGCGACGCCGTTCAAGGGAACGGTGCTGACTTCGTTCGGGCACTCGGTCGACCCGGTCACTCGCCTCAAGTCATTCTCTCCCGGCATTGTTATTAAGGGAGCGCCCAAAGGAGCTATGCACTCCGTGGCCGCCGGCACGGTCGTGTACACGGGCAATTTGCGGGGATACGGGAATTTTGTTATTGTCGATCATGACGGCGAGTACTACACGACCTACGCGGGACTTGGCGGGATTACCGTCGAATCGAACCAGGAGGTTCGCGCCGGGCAACAACTTGGGCAGGCGGGGGGTGACGGCATTGTCCGGTTCGAATTGCGTAAAGGGCGCGAGCCGCTTGATCCGGTGGAGTGGTTGACAATTGAATCGTTCTAACATCACCATGGCACAGGCGAAGGCCTGGAGTTTGTTGTCGCGCAGTTACCGATCGGGTCGAGTGGCCTCGACATATCTCTTCTGCGGGCGGGAAGGGGTTGGCCACTGGCCGTTGGCGGTCCAGTTTGCCGCCCTCCTGAATTGCCGGGAGACCGTCCCATCCGCGGAGAATCCCGAGGTTTTCGTACCGTGCGGCGTCTGCGTCCAGTGCCGGAACATCTTTGCACTCAATTTCCCGGGATTGCACTTGATCGTCCCGATCCCCTCGCACAAGAACCTGGGGGAAGCGATCGACCTCACCAACGCGTTCCTTGACGAGAAGAGGGCAGAACCGTATAAGCTGCTTAGTTCGGAGACCGCGGTGTCGATTCCCATTCTGCTGGCGCGCGAGGTCAAGCAGGCGCTATCAAGGAAGGGAACCGAAGGAACCACGCGGGTCGTGTTGTTTTACCAGATGGAGAAAATGCTGCCGTCATCGGCCGATGCGCTCCTGAAGCTCATCGAGGAACCGTCACCTGACACAGTGATCATATTGACGGCCGAGCGGCCGGAGTCGCTGCTGCCCACTATTCAGTCACGGGCGCAGAAAATAAAACTTGGTCGGGTACCTGAACAGGTGACAGCCTCGTATCTGCGCGAGCATTACAAAGTAAGCGACACGCGAGCCAGGCTCCTGGCGCGCCTGTCGGAAGGGGTGCTTGGGCAGGCAATCGAATTGGCTTCGGTCGAAGAAGATGAAGAGTTGTCGCGTCGGGCGGTCGGTTTTCTGTTGTTCAAATCTCTGTTTGTCGACCGGAATCCGGAAACGATCGGCCATTTGGTGGAATTGCTGGAACGAAGCGGCCGGAGTGAAGCCGAGGAACTCCTGCGGCTCTGGCAGTCGCTGGTTCGTGATTGTGTATATTATGCCGTCACCGGCAGCGATGCGGAGTTTGTCAATGTGGATTTTGGCTCGGACCTGGTCAAGTTCGCACGGTCGTTTGACGATCCGAAGGTGGCGGTAGCGATGACCGACCGAATCAAGAATACCCTTGCCGATCTTCGCCGCAACGTGCATATTCAGTCCGCCTTAGTGTCGCTCTCACTTAGACTTAAGGCTGATCTGCAGGTGTCCGGGTAAGACGCTCACGCAAGGACAGTCATGGCTGAATTGTATCTGGTTGAATTCAAGGGCTCCCGAAAAGAGTACTTCTATAACTCGTACCACCATGCGCTAAAGGCGCAGGAACACGTCATCGTGCAAGCCGATCAGGGGGAGGACATCGGCGTGCTCATGAAGCGGATCGATGCGCACATCGATTTCGCGGATGCTGCCCGCCCCCGGTCGATCCTTCGGCCGGCGGGCCGTGAGGATCGGCTGCACCTGGATGACCTGCGCAAAAAGGAAGCGCAGTACAAGAAGGAAATCCTCGTTCTTATTCGTAAGCACGGTCTGGTCATGAAAGTCGTGGATTGTGAATGTCAGTTCGACGGCAACAAGATCACGTTTTTCTTTACCGCCGAACACCGGGTGGACTTCCGGGCGCTCGTGCGCGACCTTGCCTCGCGATACCGCACGCGAATTGAACTCCGTCAAATCGGTGTCCGCGATGAAGCGCGCCGGCTTGATGGATATGGCATATGCGGGCGGCGTCAGTGCTGTAATACGTTCATCCGGGATTTTGCGCCGATCTCGACCGCGCATGCGCGCGAACAGGATCTGTCGCTCAATCCATCAAAGATCTCCGGCAACTGCGGGCGACTACTCTGCTGCCTGCGATATGAGGTCGACATGTATTCTTCGGCGAAACGCGCCTTTCCGGCGGTCGGAATGATGGTGGTGACCAAACAAGGGCCCGGGATCCTCCAGCGAGTCGATATCTTTCAACAGGAGGCGATCCTCATGGCTGAAGACGGCAGCGTATTCCGCGCCAAGGCGGCCGATATTCTGAGCGCGTTCAAGCCGCAGGCAGGTGAGACAGCTGCGGTCAAACCTGCCCCCAGCGCGATCACCGAAGATGAGACCGCAGCGGGAACCACCCAGGACGAGTTGAGCAAGCTGGACGAACCTGAGAGCCTTCAACCGTGACCTTTCGTAAGGAGCCATGACATGCCCCGTCCTTTCTACATAACGACACCTATCTATTACGTCAACGACAAGCCGCATATCGGCCACGCCTATACGACGATCGCCGCCGATATGATCGCACGGTTTCACCGGATGGCCGGGCGGGAGGCGTTCTTTCTGACCGGCACCGATGAGCATGGCACGAAGGTGGCCGAGGCTGCACGCGAGGTCGGGCTTTCGGAGCAGGAGTTCTGCGACCGGACGGTCGAGACGTTCAAGTCTGCCTGGAAGAACCTGGGTATCAAGTACGATTATTTCATCCGTACGACCTCCGAGCGCCACAAGGTGGCGGTAAGCAAGTTTCTGGATGCAATGCGGGGGGCGAAGACCGAGGACGGTCGGGCGGTGGTCTATTCCGGATATTACGAGGGGCTGTACTGCACCGGGTGTGAGAAGTTCCTGACCGAAAAGGAGCTAGTGGACGGACTTTGCCCGTATCATCGGCGCCCGCCTGAGAAACTGCGCGAGAAGAATTATTTCTTTCGCCTGACAGCCTTTGCGGAGAGGATCAAAGCGAAGGTCGAATCGGGCGACCTTAACATTCTTCCCGAGGAGCGTCGGCGTGAAGTGCTTGGGTTGATCGGCCAGGACCTGCCGGACTTCTCGTTGTCGCGTGAACGGGTGAAGTGGGGGATCCCGCTTTCCTTCGACAAAAGCCAGGTGGCCTACGTGTGGGTCGATGCTCTGTCCAACTATATCTCGGCGATCGGTTATGGTGACGATGAGGCGACGTTCGACAAATGGTGGAACGAGGCAGAAGTGGTTCACCTGATGGCCAAGGATATCCTCAAGTTCCATTGCTTGTACTGGCCCGCCATGTTGATGGCCGCCGGTGTGAAGCTCCCCGACGCCATATTCCTGCACGGTTTTTTCACCGTGGACGGCGAGAAGATGTCCAAATCACTGGGGAACATGATCGATCCGAACGACATGGTGGCGCAGTTCGGACCGGACGGCACGCGGTATTTGCTCCTGACGCAGTATCCGTTCGGGATCGACGGTGACGTGCAAGCAAAGCGATTCGTGTCACAATACAATTCGGATCTGGCGAACGATCTCGGGAATCTGGCGTCGCGAGTGGGCAAGATGATCATGACCAATTTCGGCGGCAAACTGCCGGCTCCCTCGCGGGATATCGACGGGCTCGATCAGCTTATGCTGCTGGCCGACCAGGCCCCTACCAGCGCGTATGGTCATATCAAACATTTTCGCCTGACGAATGCGATTGCCGATGCCATGAACCTGGTCAAAGCTGCCAACAAGTTCTTCAACGACACCGCCCCGTGGACACTGTCGAAAAACGGACAGAGTGAGCGGCAAGGAGGCATTCTATATGCCTGTGCCGAAGTGATTCGGATCGTGTCGATCATGCTCTACCCCGTCATGCCGAAGAAAATGCGGGAGCTGCGTACGGCGTATGGCCTCACTGATGCCACCCTCTCGCTTGACAATGCCCGCCAGTTCTTCGTGCTGGAGCCGGGGACACCAGTGCAGGTCGAGCAGGCGGTCTTTCCTCGCTTGAATGCGCCCGACGCCTCGGTGCCGCAGCCAAAACAGGCGGCGGCCGCTTCCGTACCCGCGGCAAGTGAGCCCGGTTTATTAGATATCACGGATTTCGCCAAAGCGGATCTGCGAGTTGCAACTGTCCTGGCTGCCGAACGCGTGACCGGCGCCAACAAGCTGCTGCGACTCCAGATCGACTTGGGTTCGGAGAAACGCCAGATCGTGGCGGGAGTGGCGGAGTACTACGCTCCGGAGAAGATGGTCGGGCGGAAGATCGTCGTCGTGACCAATCTCAAGCCGGCGGTGATTCGCGGCGTGGAATCCCGTGGTATGCTGCTGGCAGCCAAAGCAGGAGCTAATCTGTTTCTGCTCACGCCCGATGGCGACCTGCCTCCCGGCGCCAAAGTCAGTTAATGATCGATTCGCATTGCCATCTGGACAGCAGCAAATTCGGCGGGCGCGACGACGAATTGGTTCGTGAGGCGAACCAGGTCGGAGTGCACACGATAGTAAATATCGGTGCCGATCTGCCGTCGTCGCGCACATCGGTCGAGTTGGCCGACAGGTTTCCTTCGGTCTATGCCGCAGTCGGTATCCACCCGCATGATGCGACAACCTGCTCTGACTCGGCTATCAGTGAGTTGGAGCAACTGGCTGCCACCAGGAAAGTGGTTGCAGTGGGAGAGATCGGCCTGGACTATTACCGGGACTTGTCACCGCGACCGGTTCAGAAGCGGGCGTTCCAGATGCAACTGGAACTGGCGGTCGCGCTGCACAAGCCGGTTGTCGTTCATACCCGCGAAGCGTTTGCCGAGACCGTAGAGATAATCGGGCATTATGCTGCCAGGCTTCCGGGTGCCGTCTTTCATTGTTTCCCCGGTGACATCCAGGACGCGCAACGGGTTTTCGACCTAGGGTTTGTAATCTCGGTCGGAGGCGTCATTACATACAAGAATTCGCGGATGGCAAAGGTGGCCGCCGAAGTCCCGCTCGACAAAATAATGCTTGAGACCGATGCTCCGTATCTCACGCCGGAACCGTACCGGGGTGAGATCAATAAGCCGGCCTATGTGCGACTCGTCTGTGAAAAGCTGGCTCAGCTGCGCGGTAGCAGCATCGCCGAGGTCGAAAAGATTACTGATCGAACCAGCCAGAAACTGTATCGCCTGGTCGATCTGTTCGGAGAGTGACCGATGTCACCATATCGGGCCAAAAAGCGCTTCGGGCAGCATTTCCTGAAATCCGACAAGGTCGTAGCGAGTATTCTGGAAACGCTTACTCCCAAGCCGGGTGACACGGTGGTTGAGATTGGGCCGGGAAGGGGAACTCTGACTGTTCCGCTTGCAAAGCTGGGTGCCAATGTCATAGCGGTCGAGTTCGACCGGGAGCTGGTTCCGTATTTGAAGAAACTGGTGATGGGAGCGGACAATATAGAGATTATCCATTCCGATTTCCTCAAATTCGACCCGCTGCAACGAGGACTGACAAAGTTCCATTTACTTGGGAACATCCCCTACAATATCACGTCTTCGGTGATCGACTGGTGTATCAGGTATCGGAAGCACATAATGCAGGCCGTGCTGATGGTTCAAAAAGAGATGGCACTTCGCATTGGGGGGTCGCCCGGTTCGAAAAACTGGTCACCGATCGCTATTATGACGCAGTTAGCATTTGACGTGCGGCACTGTTTTGATGTTTCCCCTCGCCATTTCAACCCGCCGCCGAAAGTGATTTCATCGGTCATACGTCTGTCACCAAAGGAGCGGGGATTGTCCGTACCCTATGAACAGTTCGATCGCGTACTGCGCACTGCCTTCAAGCAACGGCGAAAACTTCTTGCCAATAACATGGTGCCTGAGCTGGTCGCCACCAATGGGGAGGCGCAGTCGATTTTGGAGCGATTGAATCTGCCGCCTAACGTTCGGGCCGAGCAGATGAGTGTCGACCAGTTTGAGCACCTGACGCAATATCTGAACCTTAAAGACAAAACGATGGTGTAGCGACAGGATGACCGAACAAGTGACTCGGCATATCGAATTGATGGTGCCGGTAGATGCGCGATGGGAACGACTGGACAAATACCTGGCCGTCGTTGCCGAACTCGGACTGTCCCGCACGAGGGCCCAGATGTTGATTGGCAATGGGCAGGTGAAGGTCGACGGAGAGGTCGTGCGGTCGAATCATCGGGTCAAGCCGGGGCAGAAAATCGAGGCCGTTATTCCACCGCTACCGGAACTCGACTGGAGCCCGGAGGATATTCCGTTTGATGTAGTTTATGAGGACCCGTACCTAGCGGTGGTCAACAAGCCGGCCGGGCTGGTGACCCATCCGGCCAAAGGGAATTACAGCCATACGCTGGTAAACGGGCTGGTACATCGGTTTGGAAGGCTCCCATCGCTGGCGGAGGGGGGGCGGCCTGGAGTGATTCACCGTCTCGACAAACAGACCTCCGGTTTGTTGCTTGTTGCCAAAGAGGAGAAAGTCATGTACCAGCTTCAGCGGATGTTGGAGCAGAGGCAGATCAAGCGAAGCTATGTCGCGTTGGTGTGCGGCCATTTGGTAGAGGATTCGGGCACGATAGAACTCCCCATTGGCCGCTCGGCCACTGAACGAACGAAGATGGCAGTGACGCATGAGAACAGCCGCCCGGCGATTACGCATTACACCCAGCGCGAGCGTTTCCGTTCGTACGATCTGCTCGATGTCAGTCTTGAGACCGGTCGGACACACCAGATCCGAGTACATTTCTCTCATCTTGGGCATCCGGTGTTCGGGGATCCCGAATATGGCGGAAGAGAGACGTGGGTTCAGGGGATGTTCGCGCCTGAACGACCGTTGGCGAAGCGGATGCTTGCGCTCATTGGACGACAGGCACTGCACGCCCGACGGCTTGAGCTGGTACATCCGGTCACAAACACGCCGCTCGTGTGCGAGGTTGACCCGCCCGACGACTTCAAGGCGGTGCTGGCGCTCCTTGAGAACGAAGGGCGTTAGTGTTCGATCACGTTTGATGGCACAATCCGGTTGGAATACAGTAGGTCGGTAGCGAGCTGGTAGTAAGCCTGAGTTTTGATTCTGATGGAATCCGCAAAGGCCTGATAGGTACGCGATAGGTCAGTACGGAAATTCCTCGAGCGATAGTTGTATATGATCGGCGGACGGCTATCCGGCCCCATAACTGCGATGTAGTCCCTCTCGATCCATCCAAGATTCTCACCCGATATCCAGAACGCGAATCCATCGCTGCTATCCAGCGACAACAGATTTCGCCCCATGTCCGCGCGGTAGGGGAGACGTAGCATGGCGGCAAGGGTGGCCGGGATGTCGGTCTGTGACCCGATTACTGTCTTTACTCCCGCAGGGATGTTTTTGGGCGCATATAGAAGCATTGGTATCTGCTGATTCTCGAAGATATTCAGATTGGTGTGGTGCGTGTGATCGCCGGTAATCACGAAGATCGTGCTGTCGAACCAGGGCTCCTTACTGGCTCTGTCGAAGAATTGTCCCAGCGCCCGATCGGAGTAGTGATAGGCGTTTAGATATCGTGCTTCAGGATGTTGGCTGCGGCTGAGCACCGCAAAACTGTCGGCCGACATTTCTCCGGGCGGATGGGTTGAGACTGAAAGGAGATAGCCGAGAAATGGTTTGCCATCGGCCCCATTGAATTCCTGAATGGCTCTATCGAAGATGAACTCGTCATCGTATCCCCAAGCTTTGTCTTGGCCACCGCAGCTGTGCATCTGGCCGTTGCCGATTATGACATCAAACATCTCATGTTCCAGCATATTGCCAAGATTCTCGAAATCCAAAATCCCGCCGTGGACAAATATGTTGGTGTACCCCTGCTGTTTCAGTCGGACGCTGAGCGACGCGAAATTGTCCTGAAGTTCCTGTAGTCTGACGATTGGCAGTCCGACTTGGTCCGGATATCCGGTCAGTGTGCAGAACGATCCCGACGTCGTACGATATCCAGCGGAAAAGAAACGGTTGAAGAACAGACCATCCTTCGCAAGTCGGTTGAAATTCGGAGTGATACCCAGCGTGTCCCCAAGCGGTCCAGTAAACTTTCCGCTCCAGCTTTCCATCAGGATTATCACGACATTCAGTTTTCTGATGGCGCTGTCGGCATGTTGAGTCCGACGGTACAATGGGTAATCGGGGTCGAGTTGCTGTGATGGATCGATGCCCAGAAGGCCGAGCGCGATCTTCTTCGATTCTTCGGCATCCATCAACCGTATCGGCTTGCTTCGATAGATTGACCGCAGCGCCGTGTAGGGGCCGTTGATTGTCAGGGTGTTGACGGCGTTGTAGTGGCTGATGAAAGCATCAGCCTCACGAAGCGGCACTCGCTGAATCCCGCCACGCGCAATAACGATAAGCACAGGAAGCATGATCAAATAGACAACGAGTCTCGTGCGGGTCGGTATGGGTGAATACTCAAGCAAGCGTTGGTTGCGAATCAGGTGTATCGAGACAAACGCAAAGCAAACCAGTCCGACAAAGCCAAGAATAAAGATTGTCGAGTGAGCCAGAAATGCGGTTTTGATAATCGGCAGAAGACTCGCGTTCAGGTACACGAAAGCTTCGTATCCAAGTCGTTTACGGGAGAACTGGAAATAGAGCAGGTCGGCAAAGGCCAGCAGGAAATACACGAGGAAGATGGCGTGAGCCGCGAGTATCCAGAGCCAGCGAAACGACCTCAGTCGATTTATGAGCGGGAGGTGCGAAAGGATTAGGATGCCGGTGAAGCCAACCGCGGTCAGGGCAGCGTCGAAACGGAGGCCGTACAGAAAGCCGTTGTAGATTTCAAGAGCGGGCGTGGCGGTGAATTCGGTGCGGTAGAAGATAAGGAAAAGCAGCCGGAACAGGCTGAACATGAAGAGCGCAGCGAACAAACTTCGCAGGAAGAAGCGGAGTTCGTTTGTCAGCAGGTGCATAGTATTGAGGAATACCGATCAACTGTTGGGGGCGGCAAGTTCGTCGGCCGGGACTACAGAGCCTTGTTGGCGTCAATGGGAAGGCCGGCGGCTTTTAGCTCCTTCATGAGTTCCATCTGCCATCGATCCTGATCGTCAAAGGCAATGTACAGAACGCCGCCCACATCGGACGGACGGTCGAATGTGTCGTCGTCAACGACTAGGCAGGCGACTCTACTTCTGCCTAGCTTTCCCATCAGGTACCCATGTTCGAGCACAACATTCTGACGAGCGCGAGGTCGCCACGTTGAATCACTTCTCAGTCGACCTTCATCTTCCGGCACCATTATGATGATCCCATATGTAACATCCGTGTGTGATTCCAACTTTTCGATGACCGTATTCCCGGAGCTAGCTTGCTCCTTCAAGACAACCGCCCTCAGTCCGAGCTTCTCAACAAACCTTGCGACTGAATTCAAGCGACCGTTGTCACGGCCATGTGCAATAAAGACAGATTTGGTTGAATCACAATTCAATTTCGGCCCCCCCTTTGCATGTTTCTTGGGTTGTGTAGTTTGACCAGCATTATGTCGCTCGTATTCAGGTAGCTGCGTCATCATCTCCAGCTTAGCTCCAACCTGAAAGTCGAGCTGTTGCGTGAGATTGTTATACCAATTGACCTTGTCGGAACTAAACCTTAAATCGGGATTAAAGCAGAGCCACTTGTGCTTGTCGAGATACTGCAGCTGCACGAACATCTCTTGAGGATCAGCTTTTAGAAAAGAAAGCAACTCAAGAACAGTAAAGGGTCGCTCGTGCCTCACTTCAAAGCGTGACATGACATATCTTAGCAGGTGCTGACGCACTGTTACAATGTCAGCTTCACCTAATGACAGAATCTGCCGGTCGTTTGCTGAAGTGACTACTGCGTCGTGCGACAGACCTCCAAGTATCCCAAAGAGCGATCGGGTTACTAAGAGGAATCTGTGAGGTTCATCGTACTTAGGTAGGACAGAATTCGCTATCGACACTCTGAAGGGCAAATTCCCACCATATGGCAGGGGACGAACATGGAACTCATATTCGTCACCATCTCTACCGCTTGGGTGCGGCCTCGGGCCAGTCAATATGACAACCTCATATGCAATACCCCCCTGAAATAGCACATATGGCTTCTTCACAACTCCAGTGGGAATACCGTCATTTGTCATTGGTGTATCTACTCCCCTTGGCCGTGGCACTTTTTGTATTTCTTGCCGCTGCCGCAGGGACAGGGGTCGTTGCGGCCCACTTTCGGCATGGTTCGTTTGATTGTCTGCACGGTCTGTGTTCCGGCCTGTGAGGCGGCGGCCATCGGGTTTGATTCCTGTGATCCGGTCGGGTCGCTCACGCCCGATGCCAACCCCATGCCGGTGCTGTCTTGCTTGGTTGCGACCATCGCGGGCTGGCGGCGTAACTCCGGGCGGGTCGGCTGCTGGATATTCACCTGTAATTTGAATACGAGATTGACGATCTCCTTGTCAATGGTGGTGACCATCTGCTCGAAGATAGTGAACGCCTCGCGCTTGTAGATATCAATCGGTTTGCCGATCCCGCCGTGATAAGCGCGAAGGTGAATGCCGGTGCGAAGCTCGTCCATTTCGGCCAGGTGGTCGCGCCAGTGGCGGTCAATTGTGGAGAGCACGGCATATCGCTCCAACTGACGCATAATATGGTCGCCGTACGCAGTCTCTTTTTGCGTGTAGATCGCTATGACCGCCTTGAGGACGTTTTCCCGGAGTGATTCGCGGGTGAGTTTGGGAATATCCTCTGTCTTAAACTGCAGGTTCAGCAGGTAGACTTTGCGGAGTTCATCGGTGAATCCGGTCAGGTTCCAATTCTCGGGATACTGCTTCTCCGGACAGTACTCCTCGATGAACCCATCGAGCACCTCTTCGATCAGTTCAACTACCTCATCCTTGATCGATTCGCGCTCCAGTGCCGCCAGGCGGCGTTCGTAAATCCATTTGCGCTGGACATTCATAACGTCATCGTATTCCAGCGTGTGCTTTCGGATGGCGAAGTTCTGTGCTTCGACCTTTTTCTGCGCGCGCTCAATCGCCTTGGTGACCATCCGGTGCGTGATGACCTCCCCTTCCTTCACACCAAGCCGGTCCATAATCGAGCCGAGCCTTTCGCCGCCGAACAAGCGCATCAGATCATCCTCGAGTGACAGGAAGAAGATAGAGGAACCCGGGTCCCCCTGACGGCCGGACCGTCCACGCAGCTGTCGGTCGATCCGTCGGGACTCGTGTCGTTCGGTACCAACGATGTGTAGTCCGCCAAGGTCCACCACTCCCTGCCCCAGCTTGATATCGGTGCCTCGGCCCGCCATGTTGGTGGCGATGGTCACCGCGCCACGCTGTCCGGCATTGGCCACGATTTCGGCCTCGCGCTGGTGCTGCTTGGCATTCAGCACGTTGTGGTCAATCCCCTGTCGTTTTAGCATGCGTGAGAGAGTCTCGGAAACTTCCACCGATACCGTCCCCACCAGCACCGGCTGACCCGCTTTGTGCTTTTCCGTGATCTCTTCAATGATAGAATTATATTTCTCGCGGCGAGTGCGGAATATCTGGTCCTCGTAATCGTTGCGAATACACTGAACGTTGGTCGGAATTACCATCACGTCGAGCTTGTAGATCTCGAAGAACTCAGCCGCTTCAGTTTCTGCCGTACCGGTCATGCCGGCCAGTTTCTCATACATACGGAAATAGTTCTGCAGGGTGATCGTCGCCAGTGTCTGCGTTTCGGCTTCAATCCGCACCCCTTCTTTCGCCTCTATCGCCTGGTGCAGGCCGTCGGAATAGCGCCGACCAGGAAGGATGCGCCCCGTGAACTCATCGACAATCATCACCTTGCCGTCCTGCAGGACATACTCGACATCTTTTTCATACAGCGAATAGGCCCGCAGAAGCTGGTTGATGGCGTGCACTTTCTCCGAGCGTTCGGCGTGGACGCGATAATACTCATCGGCTCGCTTCTGACGTTCTTCCGGTGTCAGGCTGGAATCGCCATCGAGCTCGGAGAGCAGGGTGGAGAGATCCGGGATTTCGAACAGTTTCTGTTCTTCTTTCGAGAACTGCTGGTTCCCAAGGTCGGTTAAGGCGATAGTGTGTTCTCGTTCATCGATGTAGTAATAAAGGCGGTCATCGATCTCGTGTAGCTTCTTGTCCCGCATGTAGGCGGACTCAACATCGGTAACCAGTTTCTTGACCGAGCCTTCTTTCGTAAGCTTCAGCAGTCGTTTGTTCTTCGGGGCGCCGCGTTGGGCCGCCAGAAGCAACGTGCCGAGCTCGAATTCATCGTCCGATTTTCCCCCCTCAAGCAGCTTCTCCGCTTTGGCCACCATGTCGTTGACCAGGCTGGTCTGTTTGCGAACCAGTAGTTCTACCACCGATCGCATTTCCCGGTATCGGTCGTGGACAGTGGAGTGCTCCACCTGGCCGGATATAATCAAAGGAGTTCGCGCTTCATCTATCAGGATCGAATCGACTTCATCGATGATAGCATAGTGGTAGTTGCGGTGGACGCGGTCCTCGGCCCGTTGTGCCATGTTGTCGCGCAGGTAATCAAAGCCGAATTCGTTGGCGGTGCCGAAGGTGACGTCACAGAGGTACTGCTGCCGCCGTTCTTCATTGTTCATATGGTTCTGAATAACGCCAACGGTCAGACCGAGGTACTTGTATATCTGCCCCATCCACTCGGAGTCGCGGCGGGCGAGGTAGTCGTTGACCGTGACAATATGCACGCCCTTTTCGGTCAGGGCATTCAGGTACGTCGGCAATGTCGCCACCAGCGTTTTGCCTTCACCGGTGGCCATTTCGGCGATCTTCCCTTCATGAAGGGCGATACCCCCCATGAGCTGGACATCGAAATGCACCATGTTCCACTGGGTAGGGATATCAACCACATTCCAGGTCTGGCCGACCTGGCGGCGGCAGGCCTCTTTGACGACGGCGAACGCTTCGGTCATGAGGTCAGCAACCGTTTCTCCGTCGGCCAGCCGTTTCTTGAACTCATCCGTTTTGGCTCGGAACTGTTCCTCGGTGAGATCGTGGAGGGTCTCGTAGGACTCATTGATCGCGGCAACTGCGGGGAGCTGCTTTTTGACGTCCCGCTCGTGCTTGGTGCCGAATATTTTCGTAATAAAGTTTTTCATTTCAACTACTCTTCATGTGTCAGGCCATGCGAAGATACGTCATTATCTGCATCCCAATCAAGGTCTTAAACGGTCGAACGGTGGGTCTGTTTCAGAGCCGTCCACTTTTCTCAGCGCCCTATTGATACAAGCTGCGGGAAACGGTACATTTGATCCGATGGGTCACCTGGAACAAGGGATTGTCGTGGCGACCCGGGGACGGTTCTTCGAAGTTCTGGCTCCGGATCATGCCCGGCTTCGATGTGAGCTTCGCCAGAAGATCAAGTTTGGCAGCAAAGGGGTCACGCTGGTGACAGTGGGAGATGACGTCCAGTTCAGCCGGATTGACAACCAAAGCGGATCTATCGAACAAGTACTGCCACGCCGTACGACCTTTTCGCGGCCGTCCAAGGGGATGGAAAAGAAACAGCAGGTAATTGCGGCCAATCTCGACCGTATGGCAGCTATCAGTTCGGTCGTTTCGCCGCCCCTGAAAACAGGCCTAATTGATCGTTTGCTTATCGCAGCACAAATGGGGCATCTGGAGCCGCTCATCGTTATCAACAAGATTGACCTTGGGAGGCCCGGCCAACTCGATGAGATAGTCGCTGCCTATCGGACAATGGGTTGCTTAGTGGTTGAAGTATCAGCGCATACGGGTGTAGGACTTGAGGCCCTGGGAGAGTCATTGGCCGGTCATCGTACCCTGTTTGTCGGGCATTCTGGAGCAGGGAAATCCACTCTTTTGAACAAACTGGCGCCGGGTCTGGAGATTGCCACTCGGGAGGTCTCGCAGTACTCCAACCGGGGCAAGCACACGACAACCACAATGGAACTGTTCGCACTGCCGAACGGTGGACTGGTGGTCGATTCGCCGGGGCTCAAGGTAATGGGACTCTGGGAGTTGAGCGAGGCGGACCTTCCCCACTACTATCCGGAGTTTGAGCCATTCGGTCCGGAATGCCGGTTTCAGCCGTGCAGCCATATCCATGAGCCGGGATGTGCGGTGAAAGCGGCCGTGGAGCGGGGTGAAATCTGTCGTTTTCGCCATGAAAACTACTGCGCCATTGCCGCCACCCTCGGAGCCGAGGAGTTATGGTAAGCTCAAAAAATACAGTGAGTTACCGATAATCGGAATAATCGATTATGGCCTCAAAAAGCAATGTAGAATTTCGGGTTGGCGTGATCATCCTCATCGGATTGATCATCCTGCTGACATCTCTGTACTGGCTTCAGGGGTACAAACTGGAGCGAAATGCCCAGCATATCGACGTCCGGTTTGCCGATGTCGGCAGCCTGGCGGTCGGGGACAATGTTACGGTTTCGGGTGTTCTCAAGGGAAAGGTGAACCGTCTGACGCTGGAACCCTCCGGCGTGCTGGTCGAGTTGCTGGTTTATCAGGACGTACACTTGAAACGAGACGCGCAGATTACCATCAAGAACCTTGGTCTTATGGGTGAGCGATTTGTGGCGATCACGCCCGGCGCCGACAGCCTGCCGTATGACACGACGACGGTTGCCCAGGGATTCTACGACACCGGGATTCCCGAAGTACTCGGACTAATGGGGGACATGATCACTGAGTTGCATTCGCTGGTGCTTTCGTTCAAACGGACAATCGCCTCCGACTCATCCCTGCAAAAGTTCAACAACACGGTCGCCAATTTGGAGTCCGTATCGAAATCGCTGTCGTCGTATATGTCCCGAAACGAGGCGAGGTTGGATGAGACCGCTCAGAACTTCTTAGATGCGTCACGAAGCGTCAATCAGATGCTGACGCGCAACTCGCAGTTGGTCGACTCCACGACCAATCGGGTAAACCGCATGACTATCGAGCTCGAGACCTTCGTGAGACGATTGGACACGCTCTCGCAGTCGGCTCGACGGTTTGCCGATGCGCTCGATAACGAGGACGGTACCGCCCGGTTGCTGCTCGAGGATCGTGCCCTGTATGACGATCTTCGCAAAGCGGCAGCCAATCTGGATGATCTCATCAACGACATCCGCACGAATCCGCGTAAATACGTCAGTCTCCAGGTGAAAGTTTTCTGACCATGTCCCGCTTCACACTCGCGTTCGGCATTCACAATCATCAGCCGGTCGGGAATTTCGACCACGTTTTCGAAGAGGCGCATCGGCACGCATACCTTCCGTTTGTCAAGCTACTCGAGCGTTTCCCCGGTATTCGGCTGTCGCTGCATCAATCCGGCATTCTCTGGGATTGGCAGCAGCAGAAGCACCACGCCTATTTCGACCAGATAAGTCGCCTGCTTGGCCGCAATCAGATTGAACTGATGACCGGCGGGTTTTATGAACCGATCCTCCCGGCTATTCCCGAGCGTGATGTTCTGGGGCAGATTGCGATGCTCAACGCCTATCTGGAGTCACATTTTGGTGTGAATCCGAAAGGGCTCTGGCTGACTGAACGGGTCTGGGAGCCGCATCTGCCGAAACTGCTGGCCAAAGCTGGTGTCACCCATTTGCCGGTCGATGATACTCATTTCATCTTTGCAGGGCTTGAGCATGAGCAGCTCTGCGGTCCTTTCGTTACGGAGAGTGAAGGGTATGCGGTCACCGCGCTGCCCATCGAGAAGAAACTTCGCTACCTCATTCCGTTCGGCCGGGTCGAGGAAGTGATCGACGAACTCAAGCGGCAGGCTGAGCGGAGTCCGGATGGCATGGCGGTGTACGCCGACGATGGCGAGAAATTCGGCGTGTGGCCCAAGACATATCAGCACTGCTATGAAGATCGCTGGCTCGAGCAGTTTTTCGAGGCATTAGAACGTAATGGCGACTGGCTCGAAATGATCACGTTGAGCGAAGCGGCCGAGCGGCCAGCCGTGGGACGTGTCTATTTGCCCACCGCCTCATATGAGGAAATGCTGCATTGGGCGCTTCCGGCCAAAGCGTTTGTTGAATATGAGCAGTTCGAGGAATGGCTCAAGGATCAGGGGAAACTGGCTCAATATGCGCGCTTCGTGCGGGGAGGTCATTGGAGGAGTTTCTTGGCCAAGTACGAAGAGGCGAACCTGATGCACAAGCGGATGGTTCGAGTTTCGAATATGCTCGCGGAGTTTGAGCGAGAATGCCCCAGCGGCCAGGCCGGCCTTTCCGAAGTGCGTGATCGGCTGTATGCCTCCCAATGCAACTGTCCCTACTGGCACGGCGTATTCGGCGGCCTATACCTGCCGCACATTCGGCAGGCGGTTTATGAGGCGATGATTGCTGCCGAAGATCAGCTTGGCCGTATGACCAGCAGGCTACGAACTGGTATAACCGTGAGCGATTATGACGCCGATGGCGCCGAAGAGGTCCTCTGTACGACCGCCCGATTCTCGGCGGTTATCAAACCGAGCCGGGGCGGCATATTGGCTGATCTGGCGCTCTTGAAACAGCATTTCGACCTGACCGACACACTGAGCCGACGTCGTGAAGGGTACCACCGTAAACTGGCCAGGGCAGTCACTGCCGAAACATCCCAGCACACCTCATCGATTCACGATCTGGTGTTGGCCAAGGAATCGGGGCTCGACCAGCTTCTGATCGAGGACCGCTACCTTCGCCGCTGCTTTATCGATCATTTCTTTGCCGCCGACGTCACCGCAGATCAGTTCTATCGCATGACATTCCAGGAGGTCGGGGATTTTGTCACTGGTCGCTACGACTATCTTCCTGCTGACGGCAAGCTGGTCGTCGACCTTATTCGCAACGGTACCGTTCGACACAATGGAACCGCGACTCAAATCAGAGTGTCGAAAAGGTTCGGGTTTGATTATGACAGCGGTCAGATAGTCGTGGGTTACGAGTTGTCGGCACCGAACTCCGGACCTATCGAGGTGCTCTTCGCGATTGAAAACAACTTCTCCTTTCAGGCCGGACACGCCCATGACAGGTATATCATCGTCGATGGCGCCCGACCATCAGACTCATTTCTCGATACGTTCCAAACATGTCCTCAGGGACAGGGTCTGGCTATGGCCGATGAATATCGCAATCTGGCGGTGGCGATTCTGTCCGACAGGCAGGCCGAACTCTGGCACATGCCGATCTTTACAGTGTCGCTCTCTGAAGCGGGATTCGAGAAAGTATACCAGGGTACCACGCTCGTTCACCTGTACCGTCTTCACCTGACCACTCAGCCGGTCAAGCTCACCCTTCGCTTGCTCGCCGGACCGCTCCAATCGGTTCTCGCACAGGCGTTTCCGCGTTCGGCGGTCAGCGCTATCTGAGCATCCCCAACCAATTATTGGATTGGCTTTTGCTTTCGCCGAGGCTATCTTGGTGTTGTGCTGAAGAAAATCGCCCGAGTGATCAGGCAATCTCGTCGCTGCGTTGTTCTTACTGGGGCAGGCATATCGGCCGAATCGGGGGTGCCAACCTTCCGAGGCAAGGAAGGGCTATGGGGCAAGTTCCGTCCAGAAGAACTGGCCACCATGGGGGCGTTTTTGGCCAATCCCAAGATCGTCTGGGAATGGTACAACTGGCGACGCCAATTGATCGCTAAGGTGGAGCCGAACGCAGGTCATTATGCTCTCGCGGAGATGTCGCGATGGTTCCGGAGTTTCACATTGGTGACTCAAAACGTCGACAACCTTCATCGGCTGGCCGGCTCGACCGAAGTGCTGGAGTTGCACGGCAATATCTATCGAAACAAGTGTGCCAAGTGCGGCCGCCTGTTCGAGGAAACTGAAGAGATCGAACCTTCCCGTATCCCGGCTTGTCGGTACTGTGGCGGCGCGATTCGGCCGGACGTCGTCTGGTTCGGGGAGATGCTTCCGGAAGACGTGATCGACCTGGCTTTTCGCCGATCGGAAGAGGCGGATCTGTTCTTGTCGGTTGGTACCTCGGCCCTGGTGCATCCCGCTGCCACACTTCCCGTGGTGGCTAAGCGGCATGGCGCCGTACTTGTCGAGATCAACCCTGAGCCGACACCGCTCAGCGAGCTGGCCGATTATGCGATTCAGCAGCCGGCGGGCCAGGCATTGCCGGCCCTGATGAATCTGCTCCGGGAAGCGAAGCCGGTGGCGTGAACCGAGTCAACTTCCATTTCACTATGGCTGTATAAGAGCAAAGGCTGACCCACCAGGTGAAGTTGTTTCGCAAACAATCACTACTGTCAATCCTGATTCCGATATTCGCCGCTTGGGTGATCGGCGGTTGTGTCTATTACAACACATTCTACAACGCGCACAGCGCGTTCAACAACGCCGAGAAGCAACGCAAGAAATCCGGGCAGGTGAACCAGGCGGACTACAAGAAGGCAATCGATAAGTCACTGAAAGTGGTCGAGTACCACGCCAATTCCAAATGGTATGATGATGCTCTCTACGTGTTGGGGGTTTCATATTACTGGACTAAGCAGTACACCCGGGCGGAACGGCGCTTTCGTGAACTCCTGGCCAATTACCCAAACTCCAAGTTCATCAAGGAATCAAACCTGTACCTGGCCAAGTCGAAACTTGAACTGGAGGAGATGGGGGAGGCGATGACGCTCTTCGATGAGTTGTTCCGGTCCGATTACAGCCGGGAGATCAAGGCCGAGGCGGCGATGGCTTTGGGAGTGTACCATTACGAGGACAAGGACTACGAGACGGCCCAGGGGTATTTTCAGGCGGTCCGCGACTCACTGGGGAATCAGGAGCAAAAGAAAATTGCACAGAAGTACATTGCCGACGGCCAGTATATTCAGTTTCGGTTTCAGGATGCGGTCGGTGCGTATTTGCAGCTGCTTGGCATGGATCCGACCAAAGCCGAGAAATACCATGCCTTACACCGTGCGGCGCTTTGTTCCTATCGCCTGCAGCGGATCAAGACCGGACTTGATTATCTCAACCAACTGATCAAAGATCCGCTCTATTTCGATTCGCTGGGGGTGCTTCAGCTGGATGTCGCGGAGGGATACGAGGCCGATGGTGATCTGGCATTAGCTGAAGGGACCTATTCCACCGTTGCCACCACGGCGACGAACAATCAGTGGGCATCGAAAGCCTACTATCGCCTGGGGCTGTTGTATCAGTACGATTACGATGACCTGGAGTCGGCCAAGCGATTCTATGACAAAGCGGTCGGGGCCAATGCTGCAACCGAAGAAGGGCGCGAGGCGCTGCAGCGCTCCTCGGATATCAGCAAACTTGACACCTTCCTGGTCAGGATCACACCCGATTCCAATGTCTCTCAGGAACAGATCGATTCGCGTGCCCGTACGCAGTATCTCCTTGCGGAGCTCTACTGGTTTCAGCTCAACAAACCGGATTCGGCGATCTCTGAGTTGGAGCAGCTTCTGTCCACGTACCCGCACGCCTACATTGCCCCCAAGGCCATGATCGCGCTGTCACAAATGTATCGCGACTATGCCGAGGACACGATCCGGGCCGACTCACTTGTCCGCGCGGTTATCCAGCATTACCCGCGGTCCGATTACATTCCTGTGGCGTTGGAATTTCTCGGCTTGCAGGGAAGCGCCGCCGACACCGGGTACGCCGAATGGTATCTTCGCCGGGCTGAGGATTTCCTGATCGATCATGACAACTATGATTCCGCCCGGGCCAACTACCAGATGGTGGTAGACAGCTTCCCGGAGTCCAAATATCATTTGCAGGCACGGTTCAGTCTTGTCTGGATCAAGGAGAACTATCGAGCGCCTGGCGATTCATCGCTGCTTGTGGCGTATCGCGAGATAGCGGACTCGTTTGCAGCGACCTCGTGGGGGGCGGAGGCCTCGAAGCGGTTGCCTCGGGAGAAAGCGGGTCAGAAGCGTCAGGACTTGGTGCGTCAGCAAGATACCTTACTCGACACGCTTCAGCCCGGCCCCGACACCGGTTTTGCCGCGGCGCCACCGGATACCGGCAGCGGGTACATCGACCCGCTCCAGGCTGTCTATCGCGGTCCAAACGGCGAGCCACTGATCATCATTGACGTGAAGCCGAGAGAGACGCTGGTCGAATTCGAGTATCCGCCATCCGCGTACAATCTGTCGCAGAATGAGTTCTATCTCTATTTCCAGATCAAGCTTGATTTTTCGGGCAAGGTTGTTGATTATGTGCTCAAGGTACCGTCCGGCAGCGATGAGTTGGACAATCGGGCCGGTGAAACGATCAGTTCGATGATCTTCAACCTGGACGATGTCCAACGCCAGGTGTCCCAGAAGACAGTTGACGAGGACATCTCCAAGCGAGACCCGACTGGAAGCTGGTATGTGTACAAGTACCTGGTCAAAAAGCCGGATTATGCACGATGATTCGACCAACCTGTGAGCGCACGCTCGTACGAAAAGTCCGCGATCTCAAGAACAACTATTATTCGATGACTTTCGGTCCGTATTCGAGGGCCGGAGAGTGCCGCCCCGGCAGTTTCCTGCACGTGCGGATGCCGGGATCGGAGATCTACTTCCGTCGCGCCATGTCGGTGGCTGGCATCGACACTCGCAAAGGCGAAATTGAAATCATTTTCAAGATTTTCGGCCGCGGGACGACGATTCTGTCCAAGTACACTCGCGGCGACACAGTCGATATCCTGGGTCCTCTGGGAGTGCCGTTCAGCGCGCCGAAGAAGAACGAACGTGTTCTGATCGTGGCGGGAGGAGTGGGGTTTCCGCCGCTCTTGTATCTTGCAGCCGATCTCATCCGCAAGGGACTCGATGCCCGGCGGATAGAGTTCTTTTACGGAGGGAGGTCCTCGACCGACCTGGTGGAGCGAGCACGCATCAAGAAGCTCGGCGTCAACTTCCATCCATTTACGGATGATGGTTCGTATGGTGGAGATGGAATGGTGACGGCGCCGGTTGAGCGATTTGTTCACGAGCACCAGGGCGAGAAGCTTCGAATATACGCTTGCGGACCCGAGCCTATGCTGAAGGCTGCCGACCAGATCGGTTTGCGGTCCGACATACCGGGCCAACTTTCCCTTGAGGCTCCAATGCCGTGCGGGATAGGCGTCTGTTTGGGATGTGTCGTCCCGCTGACGGTCGGCGGCTACGCCAGGGTTTGCTGCGACGGCCCGGTGTTCAATATCGGAGAGGTGAAACTGTGACGCCGGACCTTCGTGTTACCATTGCGGGTGTCGAATTCACCAATCCGATCATGACGGCGTCGGGCTGCTGCGGATACGGGGAAGAGCTGGCTGCGTGTTATCCGTTGTCGAAGCTGGGGGCACTCGTCACCAAATCCATCACGCTCAAACCGCGCCTGGGACATCCGCCGCCGCGCACGGCCGAGACCGCCTCCGGCATGCTGAACGCTATCGGATTGGCCAATGTGGGGATCGATGCGTTCGTGCGGGACAAGATCCCGTTCCTGGAAAAGCAGAACACGAAGATCATCGTCAACGTCGCCGGCTCGACACTCCAGGAATATGTCGAAGTTTCGGCCCGCCTGGCCGACTGCCCGCGTGTGGACATGATCGAGCTTAATATCAGTTGTCCGAATGTCGACAAGGGAGGGATTGAGTTTGGCGCTGATCCGGTCATGACAGAGAGATCGGTGGCCGAGGTTAAGAAAGTGTTCCCGCGACCGGTGATTGCGAAGCTTGGCCCCAATGTGACGGACATCGTCGCCATTGCGAAAGCCGCGGAACAAGGGGGAGCCGATGCGTTCGCGATCATGAACTCGGCGTTTGGCACCTCGATCGATGTAGAGACTTGGCGTCCACGGTTGACCAACAACCGGGGAGGCCTCACCGGTCCGGCGATCAAGCCGATCGCGCTGGTGATGGTTGACCTGGTGCACAGCAATTGCCGGCTGCCCATTATCGGGATCGGAGGCATTTCGAATGCCGACGATGTGGTCGAGTTCATGCTGGTCGGCGCTATGGCCGTACAGATCGGGACGGCTCTGTTCGTGGAGCCGGACGCCCCGCTTAAGATCATTACCGGTCTCAAGGAATATATGAAACGTAAACATCTGCCGACCGTCGCGGACCTGGTGGGCAAGGTGAGGAAATACTGATGTCTATAGTCAAGGATCTCCAGAAAATACAACAGAAGAACCGCAGCATGATCTGTCTGGGACTGGACCTGGATCCCAAGAAAATGCCCCAGGAGTACGCGAACACCATGAAAGGGATGTTCGACTTTGCGCATCGAATAATCGATGCGACGTCGGATCAGGTCTGCGCCTACAAGCCCAATCTGGCGTTTTATGAGGCGCTTGGCCCGGAGGGATTGTCGCTTCTGAAACTGATTCGTGAGCGGATCCCCGATGATATCCCGGTCATCATGGATGGCAAGCGCGGTGATATCGGCAATACCGCCGGTTATTATGCCGAGGCGATGTATGGGAAATTTCGAGCCGATTGGGTGACACTGAGCCCGTACATGGGATATGACTCAATCAGACCGTTTCTGGAACATAAGGACAAAGGGGTATTCATCCTTTGCCTTACGTCCAACACCGGGTCAAAAGACTTTCAGCTCATCGAAATCGACGGCAAACCGCTGTACAAGATCGTGGCCGAGAAGGTTCACTACTGGAACAAAGAGCAGAATTGCGGTCTGGTGGTGGGGGCAACACATCCGGATCAACTCAAAGAGATACGTGTCGTTGCGGCTGACATGCCGCTGTTGATCCCCGGAGTGGGGGCACAGGGAGGGTCGCTTGAGGAAGCTGCCACGCTCGGCACGGAGCAGTTCCGTAAACCCGCGGTCATCAATGTCTCGCGCTCGGTGTTGTACGCCTCGACCGACAAGGATTTCGCCATGCGGGCGCGCCAGGAGCTTGAGAAGCTCAATGCTCAGGTGAGTGCTTTGCGCAGCCATTCCGTCAAAGGGGACACGCCATCAGTGGAAACATCTGCGAGCGCCGGGCCGCCGCCGGCAACTCCGCCGCTGCCACCGGCCGGATAATTGCCTTGCCGTCGAGAATGGCCTACGAACCGTTGGTCGGCAATTCTGAGATTATCCCCTTTTTCAGATAAACCGGACGAATGTATTTCCGCAGGGCAGGCAATTGCCGTGCGAACAGCGCCGCGCCGATGATGCAGAACGCGCCACCGATCCCGACCGTATAGGGAGCCCCCATCGAACTGGCCATCGTGCCGGCCATCAGACTGCCAAATGGCAGGATGCCCCGAAACGCAACGGTGTAGAAGCTCATTACTCGCCCTCGCTTGTCATCGTCGGATATCGTCTGGAGCATCGTATTGCTGGCGGCCATCTGCACGATCATGCCAAAGCCGGTGAAGAACAAGATGACGAGTGAGAGCCAGAACATCCGTGAGAGCGAGAAGAGGATCAGTCCACTTCCGAAGATGGCGGCGCTGAGCGGTATGATGCGTCCCAGTCCGCGGACGTTCTTGCGCGCCGCCAGGAAAATGGCGCCTGTCAGGGCGCCGATCCCAGGCGCAGACATCAGGAAGCCCAGTGTGTGCGGACCACCACCAAGAATATCTTTGGCAAAGATCGGCATGAGCACGGTATAGGGGAGACCGACGAGACTCACCAGCGACAGCAACAGCAGAATGGACCGGATCGGCGGAAAGCCGTAGACATATCGCGCCCCCTCACGTAGTCCGTCCCAGACGGTTTCCCGCTCGCGTTTTGGCGTCATGGTTACCGGCAGACGCATGGCAAGCAGCGCCGCAAGCACTGCGATATAACTAAGCCCGTTGGCCAGAAAACAGATCCCCTCGCCAAAGGCGGCAATTAGGATCCCGGCCAGCGACGGTCCGATTAACCGGGAGCTGTTCACCATCGACGAATTGAGTGCAATAGCGTTGCTCAGGTCATCCTTATCGTTCAGCATGTCGGACATGAATGCTTGTCTGACGGGGATGTCGAACGCGTTAGCCAGACCGAGCAAAGAGCTGAGCATCATCACGTGCCATACAGCCACAGTACCGGTCAGGACCAGCGCCGCCAGTGTCAGCGCCTGGAGCATGGCGGTAACCTGAATGGCGTACATCAGGCGGTAGCGGTTCCATCGGTCCGCCAGCACCCCTGCAAACGGCGCGATGACAAGAGAAGGGAAGAAGCCCAGGAAGCTGACCGCGCCAAGCAGAAAAGCCGAATCAGTGAGTCGATACACCAGCCAGCTCATCGCCACCTGCTGCATCCAGGTGCCGATCAGCGAGATCGTTTGCCCAATAAAGAAGAGGCGGAAATTGCGGTGCCTGAGCGAGCGGAAGGTGCGGCGCAGGCCAGCCAGTAATCTGCCGGTACCTGCGGAGGTATCACTCATAGCGGAGTGCTTCGATGGGGTCCAAAGACGAGGCCTTGCGGGCCGGATAGAAGCCGAAAAACATTCCCACCGCTGCTGAGAAAGCGAACGCCATGGCGACTGTTTCAGGCGATACTTTTGTAGGCCAGCCGGCGAACTTGGCGATCAAACTGGTGACTCCTACACCAAGCCCTATGCCGATAACACCGCCCACAATACTCAGGAGAATTGCCTCTACAAGGAATTGCTGGAGAATATCTCTGCGTCGTGCACCGAGTGATTTGCGTACCCCGATCTCGCGTGTACGCTCGGTCGCAGAGACCAACATGATGTTCATGATCCCAATGCCCCCAACCAGCAAAGAAACGGAGGCGATGGCGCCGAGAAGTGTGGTCATGGTTTTCGAAGTAGATGTTGCCATGCTGGCGATATCGGACTGCGAACGGATGGTGAAGTCATCTTCCTGCCAGTCCTGCAGCCGATGGCGCTGACGGAGAATCTGCTTGATCTGCTTCTGTGCGTCGTCGATCTGAGCTTTGCTCACCGCCGATACCACCGCCATGCTGACGTGCTCGATCCCCATGACCTTGCGTTGAACGGTGGAAAACGGAGCGATAATCAGATCATCCTGATCCTGGCCCATCGCGGTCTGTCCCTTTGGCGTCAATGTCCCGATGACCAAGAACGGAAGCTTGCCGATCCGGATCGTCTGGCCCACCGGACTCTGTCCCGGAAAGAGATTATCGATGACCGTCTGGCCAAGCAAACATACTTTTGTGCCGCCACGGTCATCCTGCTCCGTGAAAGCGTCTCCCGAGGCTACCTTCCAGTCGCGAATCTTGAGAAAATCTGCGTTCCCGCCTTGAATTGAAGTGAACCAGTTGAGATTGCCAGCAACTACCTGACGATTCGTGCGACAGGATGGACTCACCATGGCAATTGCCGGTGCCTCATCTCGAAGCGCCTGCAGGTCCGCGAGATCAAGATTGACTCCCGCGCCGGCCCCAGTGCTCACGCCACCGGGCATCATGGAAGATGGAAATATCATCAGGACGTTTGTGCCCAGACTGGCGATCTGTGATTCCACGGCGCTCGAGGCCCCCTTGCCAATTGCCACCATTGCGATAACAGCCCCGACGCCGATGATGATGCCGAGCATCGTCAGCAGCGCCCTGGTCTTGTGCCGGAGAAGTGAGTCGAGCGCGATATTGAAAGTCTGCTCGAATCGCATGCTATCGTCTCCCTCCGCCGGGGAATCGAGGCATGAACGGGTTCTGCGTTTGAGTGGTCGTGGCCTGCCCTGAGGTTGTCGATGCACCCACGATCACGGAATCCCCTTCCTGGAGTCGGGATTGCTCGATAACGACATACCTACTGTTTTGTATTCCCTTGGCAATGCGAACCGGTCTGGGCAAGCCATTTTCCATTGTCCAGACTCTCGTTCCGGCTTGCGTGGAATCGCCGGCTTGTCCCCAGCCACCCCGGCCACCCCGGTGCGGTTGCGAGCGCATAGAGGTGCTGTCTTGAACATCGCTGGTGCTGGCAACGGCGCCGGGCTGTTGCGGCGGGCGATCCAGCGCTACCTTACGAGCTTCCGCGATCATGGCGAGTACGTCGGACGACGGACTGAACTTGAGTGCCTGCACCGGCAGCCGCAGGGCATTCTCCGCTTTGGCAACTTCGATGGTGACCGTCGCTGTCATGCCCGGCATCAGTTTGAGCTCCGGATTGGCCACGTCAATGATGACGTTGTATGTAACAACGTTCTGGCTTATGATCGGAGCGAGACGAACTTGGCTGACTGTCCCATCGAAAACCTGATCGGGATAGGCGTCCACACGGAAAGTAACACGTTGCCCGTCTTTGACACTGCCGATGTCTGCCTCGTCAACGCTCGCCTCGACCTGCATTTGCCGTAAGTCGTTAGCTATGGTGAAGATAGTGGGGGCCGAGAGACTCGCTGCGACAGTCTGTCCGACATCGACGTCTCTGGAGATCACGACTCCACTGATCGGCGCTTTAATCGTCGCATAGCGGAGATTCACCTGTGCGCGATCGAGCGTAGCTTCCGCCTGTTTCATACCTGCCTTGGCCGATTCGAGCGATGTTGTCGCGGCATCGATGTCCGCCTGGGAGATCATCCCCTTATCAAACAGCGAGTTCATCCGCTTGATATTCCGTTCTGCCTCGTTGAATGATGCCTGTGCTCGCTCGACATTGGCCTTCTGCTCGTTGACTGTTGCCTGAAGGTTAGTCGGGTCCAATTGCGCCAGAAGGTCCCCTTCCTTCACCTGCGAGTTAAAATCCGCATACAATTTGGCGATTGTTCCGGAAACCTGGGTGCCAACTTGCACGGTGGTAACCGCGTTGAGCGTTCCCGTCGCGCTGATGGTGATCGCCACTTCGCCACGGTCAACTTTGCCGAAACTGTAACTGGTCCTGGCCTGGGTGCTTCGGCCGAACAAGTACCAGCCGCCAACTCCGGCTACCACCACTGCCCCAGCTATCAAAAGTAGTTTTCGTGATCTCATATCATCTTTCCCAAACAGCTCGCCACGGGCCGTCATCCATTTGTAAACCCTGATCCCGACAAGTGTTCCCGGCCCGGGGCACTCGTTCCATTACTCTTGAGATTAGACAGGCGGGGAATGCCGAAAGATTAACAGGCCGATCCCACCAGCGGAGGCACTTCATCCATCGAACTCGAACAAAAGCAGCGAATACAGGTAGCCGTCGTGGAACTCGTTGTTGATGAAGTAGTGATGCCGAAGGGTTCCGTCTCGTCTGAAGCCCGCGGCCTCCAGAAGCTTGCAGGCAGCGATATTCGGCTGTGAAGTCTGAGCATACACCTTGTTCAAACCGCGATATCGAAACAGATAGCGACTGAGGATACGGATCGCCTCACGGCCAAACCCCTTGCGCCGTTCCTCCGGGTCGACCAGCAGCCCCAGCTCCGCCGAGCGGTTCAGCGGGTTCAGGTCGAAATACGAAACCCTCCCAACCGGCACGTTGTCCGCCGTGCGAATCACCATGAACTGCTGGCGAAACGGCGTGCGCTCATCCTTCTTGAAATTTTCAGATGCTTCAGCTGCCGAATAGACGACGACCGGACGGCACGTCTGCGTTTGCGGTTCGCTCAGAAGGAACCAATGGTGCGTGTTGGCAATATCATCAGCCGTGGCTGCCCGAAGGTAGATCTTCTCTCCGACCAGCGATGGCGCCGTTGGGGGCGTCGCCTTTTTCTCAGCCATCATGCATACTTCCTTTTGATCTCATCCTCGTGATCCCGATACATCTTCATGGCGTCCCGGATCGCGTTGTTGGCATCGATCCGCCCCCGTAGGGTGTCGACAATCACTTCCTTGTGCTCGAGCGTCTTGTAGTCCTCAAAGAACCGCCGAAGCTCCTTGACCGTGTGCCGTGGAATAGCCGAGATATCTTCGTATGTGTTCCAGGCGGGGTCATTGGCGTGGACAGCAATGATCTTGTCGTCCTGCCCTTTTTCGTCGCGCATCGACATCATACCGATCGCTTTGCACTCGACCAGGCAGAGCGGGTGCAGTTCTTCCTGGCAAAGCACCAGGATATCGAGAGGATCGCCGTCGTCGCAGAATGTCCGCGGGATGAAACCGTAATTGGCCGGATAATGGACTGAACTATAGAGGACGCGATCGGCCATCAGCAAGCCGCTTTTCTTGTCCAGTTCGTACTTGTTCTTGCTGCCTTTGGGGATCTCTATGATACCAAGAAATGACTCCACTATGTTATCGCCGGGGTGAATATCGTGCCAGGGATGAGCCAGATGTGCCATTGTTTCTCCACTATTCAAACTTCAAATATACCAAATGCCTGACCGCGCCGCAACCGTCAATCCCGCCTTGCGGCATGTGCTTTTCCGGAGGTCAGCCGATGCACCTTGACACCGTTGATTGTCGCCACTACCGTGAGGCATGCGCAAGCAAGTCTATTTGCTCGCGGCAGTCATACTGCTCTATCTCATACCGGCCTGGGTTATGGACTCGGTTTACGGTCCGTCATACGGTTTCCTGGCAGGCGAGGACTGCTGGCGGCCCGACGGTAACGGCGGCTGGGTTCAGCACGGTCGTCCTTCCGGACCTATGCCGGCAGAGCCAAGTGTTGACGTACCGCTCTGGGCGCGCTATCTCCCCATTTTTCTTCCGGGGCTGGCGCTGGTGCTGTTTCTCTTTACGCCTTTGAGGAAAGTGATGGAGCCATCTCTAGGTCGTGAATTGCCCGCGGATGCTGATGACAACACCCCTGACGAGTGATTACGACCGGCCCTGGATCGTCAGCCGGCCACTTTCTTGAGAGCCTCGAGCGCGGTATCGTAGTTCGGTTCAGTGCCGACTTCGGGGACGATCTGGAAATAACGGATGGTATCATTCTTGTCGATGATCAGAACCGCTCGCGCCAGAAGCCGCACCTCCTTCATGAGGAGACCATACGCGGTGCCAAACGATACATCGCGGTGGTCCGAAAGTGTCTGGAGCTTATCGACCGCTTTGGCTGCGCAGTAGCGGCTTTGCGCAAAGGGGAGGTCGACCGAAATCGTGTAGATCCGCACATCGCCTGGAAGCTCTGCTGCCCGTCTGTTGAATGTCACCGTCTGAATATCACAGACCTTGGTATCGAGTGACGGCACCACGGAGAGAAGCCGAACGTGCCCCTTGGAGTCTGACAGTCTGACCGTCCCGAGCGAGTTGTCCAGCAACGTAAACTCCGGCGCCCTGTCGCCGATTTTCAACTCGGGCCCCACCAGCGTTATCGGGTTTCCTTTCATAGTGACAATATTTTTCCGTTCCATACTATCGTCCTTTCTCTGTCTCCAAGACTCGTTCATGACCTGATGATGCCAGTGTAAACAGGCGATCAGTTCGAAAGGTTCACGAAACAAAACAGATTGGTGTTGAGTCGTCGGGTCTCTATATTTGCAGAATGAGCCCTGAACAATATCCCCAATACATGGAACTTGCGCTCCGCGAGGCGGAGCTGGCGTTTGAGGAGTCGGAAGTACCGGTGGGGGCGATTGTCGTGCACGAGAATCGGGTGATCGGGCGCGGCCATAACCGTACTATCGCGCTGCACGACGCCACCGCCCACGCCGAGATCATCGCGCTGTCGGCTGCTTACGAGCATTTTGGCGATTGGCGGCTCGAGCATTGCTATCTTTTTTCGACACTGGAGCCATGCGTGATGTGTGCGGGGGCGGCGGTTTTGTCTCGTGTGAAGACCATAGTGTATGGCGCCAAAGACCCCAAGTTCGGCGGCTGCGAATCGATATTTCAAATCCCGACCGAACCCCGCCTTAATCATCGGTGCGAAATAGTGGGTGGAATAATGGAAGCCGAGGTTTCGGACCTGATGCGGCAGTTTTTCCAGCAGGTACGTCAGAACAAGAGGGAGGTCAATTGACCGATTCAATAATCTTGTACAAAAACTGGAGGCGCCATGAACTTCGATGCAGATACCGAATACGATTTGAATCACATCATCGCCAAGCCGCTGTTCTTTGGCATGACCGTGAACATTGTAGTCCCGATGGCTCTGTTGTTTGTCTGCTATTACCTGACCACTCACGGGACTGTTCCGGACAAACTTGGCGAAACTAGGACGGTCGCGCTTTACCTGTTCGGCCTGTTGGCGGTTGGGGAGGCGGTTTTCGCAATATGGTGGCGAGGTCGTCTGTTTGGCACGCCCATGATCCGAAGTCGAGAGTCGTTTGAGTCGGATTTCGCCTCGGAGTATGCGCGTCGCTGCCGCCCCCTGTTCGTGGTGATTGCCTCGATCAGTCTTTACGGCTACTTGTTTTTCTTTTTGAGCGGGGAGTTCAACGATGCCGTCTATTTCGTTGTATTCTCATTTCTGGTGTTCCAGATGGTCCGTCCACGCCATGGAATGGTTCGAAAGCTGATCGACCGGCAGTTGGGGTTGGTCAAACAGGGGCGATTTTTGACGTCATAAACCGCTTTACAGTGTCCTGGTTTTGTGTAGATTTGCTGCGGCCCGAAGCCGAGGGAGGTAACTCGTGAGATCGGAGAGGTGGCTGAGTGGTCGAAAGCGGCGGTCTCGAAAACCGTTATACCCTTTGGGTATCTAGGGTTCGAATCCCTACCTCTCCGCCATGTAGTACATGGAACCAGTCGCCCTGCGCATTCATTCGACGATCAGGCGTTGAGAATCATGGTTCGATATATATCCCACGTCCCCCGAAGGCATTGCCTGTTTTACCGCTTTGCGAGTAAACATGGGCTATCTGTCGAAATCAGCAAGGTAGCTCGAAATGTGTCCCATATCCCCCGCCAGTGAGTGACACCGTCACTCTTAAGCTTCACGGCTTCCAGTCGATGATTGGTGACCTGCCATTTGGGCCCGGATGGCTACCGGATCGCCTTTGGTGATTCATCGACATGCACATTCCAAATGCGCGATTGCCCCATGATTCTGGCCACGCCGGCAGAAGGACCATGAGAATTTCCCGGCTCAGGGAGGACATCGGTTCTGCCGATATAGGTGAGACAGAGAATCAAAAACCGGAGTACCTGTTTGCATACCGCGGATCGCCCTGACGAGAGCATCCTGCTCGTCGAAAGTGACAAAGAGACACTCGCCCAGATGGAACCTCTCCTCTCAAGCAATAAGAGGAAAAGTCTGGTGGCTCTCTCGTTCAAGCAGGCGGTGGCCAAACTGGAGTCTGATTCCTCGATCGATCTTGTCCTTTGCAGCGCACGTATTTCGGGCGGCTGCGCCGCCGACCTGGTTCGGTTCGTCAAACGGACCCCCCGTTTTCAGTATATCCCGGTTATTGTCTACGGCTCCAATTGCAGCCCGCAGGATATATTGTCGATAGGCCGGCTCGGGGTCGATGCTGTCCTTTCGATCCCGGTTGACAAGGACCAGCTTGAGAAGCGGATCGCACAGATGATCGCCGACGGTAAGCGGCGTGTTCTGGTCATCGACGACGAGCCCGTCATACGCGATATACTGGCCGAAATGCTCTCGCTGGAACGATTCAAGGTCCTCACGGCCGATTCAGCCGAGACAGGTCTGGAGATACTTGACCAGCAGAGGGTACACATAGTGGTATCAGATATTCTCCTGCCGGGGAAAAGTGGACTCGAGCTTCTCACCGAGATCAAAGCCAAAGATTCCAATATGCCGGTCATACTTATCACCGGTTATGCGGGTCGGTACACGACCAGCGATGCCATTGCCGCAGGCGCCGACGGATATTTTGTCAAACCGTTCAAGAATATCGAGCTCGTGCGAATTCTCCACCAGGTTCTCGCTCAGTACGAGACCAAGGTCCTCGCCAAAGCGGCCCGATAGTAACGGTATTTCCGGAGACACTCAAAGGATACTCCTATTATCAACGCCGGACCGAACCGCCAAATTCGGCTCGGACGCTCCGGTCTTTCCATGAACGACAGTAGAAGCGGCGCTTGACATTCCCGTAGTGCTTTGCGACTATTGGCCGGTGTTGGTGCTTTCCGGATCAGTATGAAGCAGTTCGCCCGATCTCATCCCCTGTTGTGTGTCTTGTCAGTGGCTGCGCTTGTCCGTCTCTGTTCGGTACTCTGGTCAAAAGGCTTTGTGCACTCCGACGATTACTACGATACGGTGACGGTAGCCTATAACTGGCTGGTGAACGGTTTCTGGGGAAGCAACGGGTTCCTTACGTGGAACAGCTTTTCATCGGAAACGGTCGGCCGATTCCCTCTCTACACGTTGTTTCTTTGGCTTATCATGAAGCTGTTTCAGTTATTCGGGAGCGATTCGCTTAACACCATGATGTATGGTATCCGGGCAGCGCACGCGGCGATATCGTTGCTTCCGGTCTGGGCAGTCTGGCGCATCACGCGCCAGGTGACAGGTCGGGATTCGTGGGCGGTGACGGGCGGCCTGATGGTCGCACTCCAGTTCGCCATGCCGTTTCTTGGTGTTCGAAACCTCATCGAGATGGTCGGCGGTAACGTCTGGATCGTCGTGTTCGTTTTCCTCTACCGTCATCAGACGGAGGCGCGAGGGAGGTTGTTGTTGTATGCCGGACTTGTTTCAGGGCTCGCGTGGATGCTCCGCTTTCAGATCGCCTTCGCCGTTATTCCGATACCGTTCGTGCTGTGGTTTGAGGCGCGGAAGCTTCGGCCCGCTGTCCTGTATTCAAGCGGTGTCGCCGTCATGCTGCTGTTCTCTGTGGTCGCTGATTATTATCTTCTCGGGCGATTTGCCGGGTCCACGATCAATAATCTGATCATCAATGTGGGGCAAGCGCCACTTTACAAAACGATCCCGTTCCTGTATCCCGCGCTGCTTCTTCTCCTGCTCGTACCGCCGTTCTCATTGGCGGCGACATGGGCGATGTTCAACAAGCGATTTTTTGTTCGCCATCGAGCTCTGGTCATTTCATTCCTTGTCTTCCTTATCTGGCACATGGCAACTGCGAACCAGCAGGAACGGTTCATACTCCCGATGCTGCCGGTATTTCTGCTGATGGCTATCCTGGCTTTGTGGGAGCGGTTCTTATGCAAAGGGGAAATAACCGCAAATCCACGGACGTTCACCCGGATCTGTGTCATCAGTTCGGCCATCAACCTTGGTCTGCTGGTACCCGTATCGCTGGCGTATGGTCACCGTGGGCTGATAGAATCTGTGCTCAGTGTGCGGAAGCTCAAACCGGAAGCCCATGTGCTGTTCGTGCAGCCGGACATGCGCCCCCATGTCCCCATTGCGTTCGCCGACCGGCGGTCCAAAGCCTGGTTTGTGCGAGACTGGGCGGAATTGCCGAGGTTGTCCGACGAAGCTCTGGCCAATGGACCTGTTGACTATGTCGTGATATTCCCGACTGACGGTCGACCGCTGGAGGCCACTCTTGATTCGGTGGCGGCCCACTTGGGACCAATGACACAGGTGACCCATATAACGGCATCGTATTACGATCAGTTGTTGTACCGCTTGAATCCGAAACACAACGACTCATTCGAAGCGTACATTTTTCGACCGGAGGAGGCATGAACGATTCGAGCACGGCAACGGTCAGGCCGCTCAGGCGGGTACCGCTACACACGAAAATCCTCCTCGGGCTGATACTCGGTGCGACAGCCGGGGTGAGCATTAACGCGCTCTACGGTGGGTCTAACCTGCAAGCTGCGTGGGTAGTTCACCACATTACTGAACCGATCGGCCAGTTGTTCCTGCGGTTGTTGCTCATGACGGTCATACCTCTGGTGTTTGCGTCGCTGGTAGTCGGTGTGGCCGGACTCGGCGATCTGAGGACGCTCGGTCGCGTCGGTCTGAAATCACTCGTCTACACATTCGTGATCTCGGCAATATCGGTTGCCATTGGCATTACCCTGGCCAACAGTATCCAGCCCGGCAAGCGGGTGGATCAAGCGACCGCCGGCGCGCTGGAAGCAAAGTTCGGTACCGAAGCATACCAGCGAATTGAAGCGTCACAGAAAGGGAAAGGGGAGTCGGAGTCGCCGGTTATGCAGGTGGTGAAAACGCTTGTGCCCACCAATCCGATCGCGGCAGTGGCGAGTGATCCGCCCAATATGCTCCATCTGATGTTCTTTGCGCTGGTGCTCGGCGTTGCTGTCACGCTGCTTCCCTCAAGCACTTCGGCGCCGTTTGTCCGAGTGTGTGAGGCCCTCTTCGAGATCGCCGCCAGGGTTATCGATCTCATAATGCTCGCTGCGCCGTACGCCGTGGCCTGCCTGATTTTCACCAACACGGCTCAATTCGGCCTGGATTTGCTTCAAGCGCTCGGCTGGTTTGTCATTACCGTTCTGCTTGGACTGTCGCTGCACATGTTTGGCGTGTACAGTTTGTCGGTCTATTTCCTGTCGCGGATAGCGCCGCTGGAGTTCTTCCGAAGAATCAAGACGGTGATGCTGACCGCGTTCTCGACCTCATCCTCCAATGCCACCCTTCCGACCGCTCTCACCGAATCGGAGCACAAGCTTGGGGTGCCGCGCGATATCAACAATTTCGTGCTTACCGTGGGAGCGACCGCCAATCAGAACGGTACTGCGTTATACGAGGGGGTGACGGTACTGTTTCTGGCGCAACTGGCCGGAGTGCACTTAACCCTCGGACAACAGATCGTGGTTGCGTATATGGCGATCCTTGGTGGCATCGGCACAGCGGGGGTACCATCCGGTTCGATCCCATTCATCATTGTGGTGTTATCGACTATTCACGTGAATCCGTCTCTCATCGCCATCATTCTCGGGGTCGACCGTATATTGGACATGTGTCGGACGACGCTGAATGTTACCGGCGATCTGACGGCAGCCACGTACGTGGCTCGTTCCGAAGGTCACGAACTTCTCAGAACTCCCGCGGCAGAATCCAAGTAGTGCATATGATGAGCCGGTCCTGTGACCGCGCTACTTGAATATCTCGTCGAAGAACTCTCGCATTGCCGCCCAGGAGCGTTTGTCCGCCTTCTCATCGTAGGCCACTCCGGCTCCAGGGTCACTGCCGTTGGCCGGATTCGTGAAGCCATGTACAGCTCCGCCATAGGCGATCAGTTGCCAGTCTACTTTGGCGTTGGTCATTTCGGCTTCGAACGCCTCGACCTGATCAGGCGGCACATGGGGGTCGGAGGCGCCGTGGCAGACCAGAATCTTGCATCTGATCTTTTTGCCATCTTCCGGATCGACTGCTGACAGGTTGCCGTGAAAGCTGACCGCACCTTTCAGATCGGCGCCGCTTCGAGCCAGTTCCAGTGCGGTTTTGCCGCCAAAACAGTAGCCGATCACCGCCAGGCGCGACGTATCGACTTGTGGTTGCTTCCTGAGTGCTTCAAGTCCCGCATTGGCCCTCCTGCGCATCAATGAGAGGTCCTTGTAGTAAATCCCGGCCTGAGCTGCTGCGTCTTCATTGGTTTGCGGGCGAACCCCCTTGCCGTACATATCGAGCGCGAACGCGACATACCCCAGTTGCGCCAGTTGGTCCGCGCGGGACCGGGCATAGTCATTCAGTCCCTTCCACTCATGTATTACCAGCACCCCCGGACGTTTACCGAGCAGCGCGTCATCGTAGGCAAGATATCCCTCCAGAACAACCTCGCCGTCCCGGTATTCCACGCTCGCCGTATGCATCTTTGCCGACCCCGATCCGAACAGCAGAACCGCCGCCAGGATAGTTCCAACGAACTGTTTCACCGTGACCTCCGGTCTCATTATGGATTTTGTTCATCCAATAAGGATTGGATATCGATAAAGTCAAGACGGAAAGTCGTGGTCCGCTCCCTGGCTTTGAGAAGCTCCCACAGCCTCCTTCGCAATGGGGTGCGAGGCGGGCGGGAGTTCAACAAACCTGTGGATTCTTGTTGCACGTCCCTTTCGATTGTGCATATTAAGGAGAGTGGGATTCGGTCGGTGTGACCGCGCCTCAACCATATACCAATCGTTTATTTTGACTACAATGCTCTCTACTATCCATACACGAGGAGATACCGAAATGGGAAAGGCTGATATTTCTGGCTTCTGGAGCTGCTGCGTAAGTGCGCTGGCGGTTGTCGCGGCGACGACTCTCGCAGTAGCGCCCGACCTCTCTGCACAGACCCCGCAATGGTGTCCGGCAGCGCCAGTGCCGCTATGCGCGGATGGTCCGGGGCAACTATGCGTGACGCTGCCAATTCCGGATGGCATTTCGGTCTCGGTCGACGGGGCCACCTGGAATAACGGGTCGTTCTGCTTTCAGGCTCCGGCTGCGGGAACTTATCAGTTTCAGGTGATTGCCAATCTCGGTACTCAGGTTGATTCCTGCTCTGTCACGGTCGAAGTCTCTTTCGGTGCTGCCCCGCAGATTGTCTGTCCAGGGGAGCCGTTCCAACTGTCGCTGTGTGCTCCCGGCAAGGTCTGTCTGGTCGTCCCCACCAAGAACGCAGCATCCGTAATAGCCTCTGGTGCGGAAGTGAACGACAGCGGGCTTTGCATCCAGGTGGATTCATCGGGTGTCTACTACGCTACCGTTATCGCAGTCAACGCCTGCGGCGCAGACACCTGTGTTGTCTCCGCCGTAGTGACGATCGAAGCGAAACCTGCAGTCGGTTGCACCGACACTATATTCACGATTGAACAGTGCGAGTTCGCCGAGGTTTGTGTGCCGGTACCTGTTCGCGATGCAAATCAAGTGACAACGAGTCTGGGATCGTGGCGCAATGACACGCTCTGCTTTTTCCCGGACACAGCCGGCTACTATCTCATATCGGTTCGGGGTACGAATTACTGCGGAAGCAGCGAGTGCACTGTCGCAGTCCAGATCATCAAGCGCGAAAAACCGGCCATCATCGTGCCGTTTACGCCGCCATCGATAGCGATCTGTGGCCCCGGCCCGGTCTGTGTTCCGTGTCTAATTGTCGGTGCCGATCAGGTCCTGGTCGGTGGGGGCGAGTGGGCCAGTGACACGCTCTGTTTCAGCGCTGATACATCCGGACTGTACACATTCAACATTTCTGCGACCAATGACTGCGGTACAAATACGGTCGATGGCTTTGGTGTACATGTCACTGTCGACGCGATTCCCGGCCTGCTCTGTCCGACTGACACCCTGCAATTCGCCGGCTGTGACACGGTCGTTTGTATAGATGTCCCGCTGGTGGTCACGAATGCCGACACGCTCATCGTGACCGGTGGCACGTATGCCGAGGGGCAGCTTTGTTTCACCGCCGGAGAGTCCGGAGTGTATGCATTCGCGGTTACCGCGAAGAACAGGTGTGGTCAGAAGACCTGCGAATTCTTCGTCAGCGTCACCCGGGAAATGCCGCCGTTTGTTCATTGTCCTCTTATCGAATTGAACGCCTCGGTATGCTATCCCGGCGATACAGCCTGCGTTGAATTGCCGATCGATCGGGCCGATATCATCGGTGTAAGCGGCGTCGTGGGTGGTCACTGGGTAAACGGCCGTCTCTGTTTTGTCACGGACTCTCAGACAGCCTACTCGGCATCTGTCATGGCGACGAATACCTGTGGTAGTGTGGAGTGCGATGTTTTTGTGAATGTCGAATTCGCCCAGCGACCACAGATCGTCTGTCCTCCGGAACCGATTTCAGTTTCGGTGTGTGGAGCGGCCGAGGTCTGTATCGATCTACCGATCACCGGTGCGACAGCCGTGTTTCTGGACGGCGCCACTTGGCAGGAGGGCCGGCTTTGCTTCTCGCCGGTGGAACCCGGAAGCTACAGTTTTGAAGTGGTTGCGTTTGGTACGTGTGAGAATGACACATGTATGCTTACTATAAACGTCGAGTCCGGTTCGGTGCCCATTATAGATTGCTGGCAGGAGGATCCGGAACAGTTTACGCCTTGTGGAGCGGGCGAGGTATGTCGTTGGATCGGTGGACGAATCACCGGCGCGACGGATGTCGAGGTCGTCGGCGGCTCCTACGTCGAGGGGAACCTCTGTTTCTTTGCCGATACGGTCGGGCTCTACAGGCATACTGTAATCGCCGCCAACGACTGTGGCGCCGACACCTGTGCGTTCTATTCACAAGTCTGGTTCGTGCCCTCTCCTGAAGCTTGCTTCACGACCAGTAGTGGAACGAGACCTCTGGAAGTGCAATTCACAAATTGCACTCCGGACCTTCTCTCTGCCGGGTACACTTGGGACTTCGGCGATGGAACAACCGAAGTCGGCACGTTCCATCCAGTTCACCAGTACCAATACTCAGGGTGCTACCTGGTGACGATGGTTGCCGGGAATTGGTGCGGGAGTGACACCGTAGCTGATAGTGTGTGCGTCAGTCTGGCCGGAATCGTAACGCCGACCGACCAGTGGATAAGTATCTACTGCCAGAACCCTACTTTCAATGGAGCGCCATTGCAACCCGGTGATGAGATCGGTGCACACGACCCATCAGGCAGGCTGTGCGGACTGGCTGTAGTCGAGCCAGATGGTTCATTCGGATTCGCACCGGTCTATCGGGATGATGGATACACGACGGAAGATGAAGGCGCAATTCCGGGGGATACGCTTCGTTTCAGCATCAATGGTGTATTCGTACTTGTCAATCCGCCTGTCGTATGGACGGAAATGGGGGACCGCATCCCCGTATGCGAGTTCACCGACCTCCATCAGGTATGCCGTACACTTCATCTAAAGACCGGCTGGAATCTGATCTCGTTCAATGTCGCCTACTCAGAGCCGATCAAGACGGCTCTGCAAAACATCTGGCTGTACGTCGATGTCGTTCTCGGTTTTGACCGGAAAGGCCTCACGTACGACCCGTTCCTTGAACAGTATTCAACGCTCGACCGGCTCGATCACCGCCATGGCTATTGGTTCAAGATGCGAGACAATGTCGATCTTGACCTGTGCGGATATGATATCAACCCTGATGATGCTATCGCTATTTATAGGGGATGGAATCTTGTTTCGTACTGGCCGTATGGAATTCTGTCGGTGGAAGACGGGTTTGCGTCGATTCTCGACAACCTGGAACTGGCTTATACCTTCGAAGATGCCATTCTCATCTGGCGCGCAACACAGCCCCAGTTCAACACTCTCACCGAGTTGAAACCGAATCTCGGGTATTGGGTCAAGAGTTCAGCTGATGATGTACTCGCGTACCCCGGGTTCGGGGGGGGAGGGCCGATCGTCGATTCCAACGGGGGTGTCTCCGACGTTCCGCCATCTCGGTCCTGGATGTCCATTTACGGGTCACGCGTCATGCTCGATGGTGTTGAACTAGCTAACGGAACATTGATCGAAGCGTACACCCAGAGCGGCACACGATGTGGCGCCGGCGTCTATGAAAACGGTGTGCTCAAATTCCTGCCCATTTATGGCTATGATGATGCCGATGCTTCGCTGCAGTTGTATCCGCAGGAAGGCGACCCAGTAAGTCTCCATGTTGGCGGCGTTCGTGTCTATCCGGATATCGTCATGCAGCCAAGTGGTGGACGGCTGCGCACAGAAGCGTTGTCCTTAACCCCCACGGGAGTTGATGACGAGGAGATGCTGCCGCGGCAGTTTGCTCTGGCCCAGAACTATCCGAATCCTTTCAATCCTACCACCACGATCAGCTTCGAGCTGCCGATGGCGAAACGCGTGCGAATCGACATTTACAACGTGATGGGTCAGCGCGTCACGACCCTGGTCGATGCGCACTACGAGGCCGGTCAGCACAGTGTCGAGTTCGATGCTACAGGTGTCGACGGCCACCCGCTGGCAGGGGGCATGTATATTTATCGACTTGAAGCCGGGACGTTTGTTGAGACCCGCAAAATGATCCTGTTGAAATAACCGTTGGTTAGTGCCGCATATAGCGTGCGGCCAGGAATACCGGCGGCGGGAAGTACATCTCGCCGCCGTCTTTTTTTCATCCTGTAGCCAGTTCCACGTTGTCTCGTTTGTAGCCAGCAGATATATTGGCCGCTTCATGAGTGAGGCCGCATGATACAACTGGGATTTCACGGCGCAGCCGGTACAGTCACCGGCTCAAAATACCTCCTCACCGTCGACAAGCGAAAAATCCTGGTGGATTGCGGCATGTTTCAGGGAGCCAAAGAACTGCGGGAACGTAACTGGGCGCCCCCGCCGTTCGACCCTGCCGAGATCGAGGCTGTCGTGCTTACCCACGGCCATGTGGACCACATCGGGTATCTGCCGCGGTTGGTCAGGCAGGGGTTCAAGGGGAAGATCTACGCCACAATTCCGACCTGCGATATTGTAGCGATCACGCTCCGGGACACCGCCAATCTCCAGATGGAAGACGCCGATTACCGTAACCGCAAGCGGTTGACGCACCACCCGGTCGCATTGCCGCTTTTCACGGAGGACGATGCGGAAGAGACTATCCGACATCTGGCCCCGCTGCCGTTCAACGTGTGGACTCGTATCGGAGAAGAGATTCGTTTCCGGTATCACGTGGTTGGCCATATCCTTGGAGCGGCGTCGGTAGAAATAGAAATGAATGACGGCTCGCGCGAGGTATCGATTTTGTTTTCGGGAGATATAGGCCGGTACGGCAATCCGGTCACACGCAATCCTGCCGAACCTCCAAGCTGCGATTACCTGGTGTGTGAATCCACTTACGGAGGCCGCGTGCACCCGGCCGAGGATCCACACACTGAGTTCGCCAGTCTTATCAAGGAGATACAATCGTGCGGAGGCGTGCTGGTGATCCCGGCGTTTGCTATTGGCCGCACGCAGCAGATCACCTACCTGGTCAATGACCTGATACAACACAACTGGATCCGGCCGATCGAGGTGCATATTGATTCTCCAATGGCCATTTCCGCCACTGACATCTATGTGAAGTACGCTTCCTATCATTCTCTCGATGTTCAGCAAGCGGGCGGTATTGAAGCTGTGCTTGAAGGACCTCGTGTGCATCGTCACCGCAAGCGGACCGCCTCCAAGAAACTGAACCGACTTCGCGGTCCGGCGATCATCATCTCGGCCAGCGGCATGTGCGCCGGCGGGCGCATCATGCACCACCTGTTGAATCGCCTGGGAGACCCGAAAAACATCGTAGCACTGGTCGGGTTCATGGCGGAAGGCACGGTTGGTAGAAAGCTTGCCGATGGCGACAAGCTGGTATATATCCACAAAACGCCAGTTGAGGTACGGGCGAAGACCGCACGTCTGGGGGGTCTGTCGGGTCATGCCGACTATTTCGAGATCATGCACTGGCTTGAGCCTATGAAGCCTCCGAAACGTGTGTTTCTGACTCATGGCGAACCAACTCAGAGCCAGGCGATGGCAGACCATTTGAAGCAGGAGAGAGGGTGGCCAACCCACATCCCGGAATTGGGCGAGACCGTTGAATTGTAGGGAAAACAATACGGACTGCTGAGTCAGCAAATTGGACTCAGCAGCCCGCTTCAGGAGGAAGATATCACCTATCTGGAGATCAGACCCAGCCTCGGTCCTTGGCAGCCTGGGCCACGCGACTGACCGCGATCACGTATGCCGCATCCCGCATGTAGAGCTTGCGCTTGCGCGCCAGCTCGCTGATCGCCTGGAACGCCGAGGTCATCTTAACGTCCAGTTTGCTCAGCACTTCGTCCTTCTCCCAGAAATAGTTCATGTTACTCTGCACCTGCTCGAAGTAGCTGCAGGTGACACCGCCGGCATTGGCCAGAAAATCGGGGATCATGAAAATTCCGCGTTCCTGGATCACCTTGTCCGCCTCAGGCGTTGTCGGGCCGTTTGCCCCTTCGGCGATGAGACGCACACGACGACTGATCTTGCCAACATTCTCAGCGGTGATCTGGTTTTCGATCGCGCAGGGGAAGAGGATGTCCACATCCTGTTCGAGCCAGGCCGCGGCCGGCAGTATCTCGTACCCAAGGTCCCGCGCCTTATTCTTGTCGATACCGCCAAAGCGATCGGTGATCGCCATGAGAGCGTCAACATCGACTCCATCAGTTTTCTTGAACGTGTAGGAAACCTGGTCATGTTGGTCCCAACAGGAGACACAGATGACCTTACCCCCCAGATGCTGGTACAGCTTGACCGCATACTGGGCAACGTTCCCGAACCCCTGCACGGCCGCAACCGTGCTCTCGGGCTTCAGCCCCAGTTCCTTGAGAGCCTCGCGGACCGTGTAGACAACGCCATATCCGGTCGCTTCCGTGCGTCCGAGCGAGCCTCCCATACCGACCGGCTTGCCGGTAATGAGACCCGGCAACTTTGCCCGATGAATTGTCTCGAACTCGTCGAGCATCCAGAGCATGTGCTGCGCATTGGTCATGACATCCGGCGCCGGGACATCGATGAGCGGGCCGATATCGCGCGACAACTGGCGCACCCAGCCCCGGCAGATCAGTTCCTGCTCGCGCATGCTCAGGTTATGTGGGTCGCAGATCACGCCCCCTTTGCCGCCCCCGAGCGGAATCTCGACTGCCGAGCATTTCCAGGTCATCCACATGGCCAACGCCCGCACCGTATCTATAGTCTCTTGCGGGTGGAAGCGAATCCCACCCTTGCACGGACCGCGGGCATCGCTGTGCTGCACGCGGAAACCGCGGAACACTTTCACATTGCCGTCGTCCATCCTTACCGGGATATTGAACTGATATTCCCGCATGGGGTTGCGAAGCAGGTCCCGGGTGGCCTGATCGAGCGAGAGTATATCAGCCGCTTTGTCGAACTGGGCTTGCGCCATTGCAAACGGGTTGAACCCTTTGCTTTCCATTTATGCCTCCTTACAAGTTGAGACGATATCACGCGAGTCTGAAAGAACCGGGAGCGATCTGCTGTGCCGGCGACTGCCGTGGCCCAAGTGTGATGCTCCGGCAAACCGCTGAACATAAGCTAACAAATCCATCTTTCGATTCTTCTGTTGTCTCGCGCGGCTATGTTTATATCATTTTGCCTGAAATGTCAAGAGAATCACGGGAGTCCGAATACCCGGATGCCTGCTCGACGTACCTGTAATACGTTGGCCCGCAATCTGATGTGCCAGACTGGAGACTAATACAGAATCTCTTGCGCCGCAACTGCCTCGTGAAAAAAATAACGAAACTCGTCACGGTCGCTCGGTACTGATCAATCCCCTGTCTGAATCTACACTACCACTGACGATCGTCAAACTATGAGATTCAAAGGTTAAGAACTCAAGCGGCCCTTTATTCCTACAAAAAAACTTGCATTATTGACGGTATGCTATATTATTCATTTTATAGTAGGATCCCAGGTCCAGATGGGGTACCATTAACACACACAATTAAGAGACCCTGAGTCGCGGAAACGTGTAATTCCTATGATCGACATTGAGCGTGCAGGGGAGGTGAGAATGACATAGCTTCGATCACTCGCAGACTGACTTCTTAAAGCGTAAGCAGAAACTTCTGAAACCTCACTAATCACAGGAGAGACTATGAAGAGGTTGGGAATCTTTGGGGCAATGCAAGTATTCTCTGCGTTCATTGTCGTTGTTGCTTTATTCAGTCTCGCATCCGCTGCCGACGATCTTCGCATTGGACAGTCCTGCGCCAGCCCAGGCGGTGAGAGCTACGCTCCGGGCGAGATCGTTGTGAAATTCAAAGATGGGGTGAGCAAACAGCAAGCCGCTTCGGTTCAAGCAGCGCTTGGCACCTCGGTTATTTCAACCAACGAGAGAATCGGATTCCAGCAGCTCCGCATCCCGGCTGACAAAACAGTCGAAGAGATGGTTGCGGCTTTCAGCAGCCGACCTGATGTTGAATACGCCGAGCCGAACTATATCGCCAAAGCGTTCTTCACTCCGAATGATCCGTACTATTCGTACCAGTGGCACATGCCTCTGATAAACATGCCGGCTGCCTGGGATCAATCGACCGGTATCCCCAGTGTGGTCGTGGCGGTTATCGACTGTGGAGTGGCGTACGAAACCTACGGCGCCTTCACCCAGGCTCCGGATCTCGCCGGTACGAGTTTCGTACCCGGCTACGACTTTGTTAACAACGATGCCCACCCGAACGATGACTGCGGCCACGGCACCCACGTGGCCGGCACCGTCGCTCAGACGACCAACAACAGCCTCGGCGTGACCGGTGTCGCCTTCAACTGCAGCATCATGCCGGTGAAGGTTCTTGATGCCTCCGGCAGCGGCACGTATACCGCCATCGCCAACGGTATCATCTTCGCGGCTGACAACGGTGCCGAAGTGATCAACATGAGTCTGGGCGGACCTTCGACCTCCACAACGTTGCAGGACGCCGTTATCTACGCGTACAACGCTGGGGTCACCATTGTCTGCGCCGCCGGTAACGCCGGCACTTCCGCCCCGCAGTATCCGGCAGCCTATACCCAGTGTATCTCGGTGTCGGCTGTTCGTTATGACAAAACCTATACCTGGTACACCAGTTATGGCACGACCGTCGACATTTGTGCTCCGGGAGGAGACTTGAATGTCGACCAGAATGCTGACGGGTATGTCGACGGTGTCCTGCAGCAGACCCACGACGGGGTCAACTACGGGACGTTCTCTTATTACTTCTACGAAGGTACCTCCATGGCCAGTCCGCACGTCGCGGGCGTGGCCGCCCTTTTGATTTCGAAGGCCGGCGGCAGCATGACCCCTGATGCCGTCCGGGCAGCGTTGCAGAATACCGCAATGGACCTCGGCACCGCAGGTTGGGATCAATACTATGGCTACGGCTTGGTTGATGCGAATGCGGCTCTCTTGACGGTCGGGAACAATCCACCAGTGGCTGCATTCTCCGGTACACCGACCTCGGGCTATGCTCCGCTGGCGGTAACCTTCACCGACGCCTCGACCAACGGCCCGACAAGCTGGAGTTGGGATTTCGGTGACGGCGGCACGTCGACACTCCAGAATCCGTCGCACACTTACACCACCGCGGGCACCTACACGGTCTCGCTGACTGCGACCAATGCCTACGGCTCGGATAGTGAGGTCAAGGTCGGTTACATTACAGTTACGAACCCGCCGACGAACCCGCCGGTAGCCGCCTTCTCTGGCACGCCGACCTCGGGTACGATCCCGTTGACGGTGGTTTTCACGGATGCCTCGACCAACGGCCCGACAAGCTGGAGCTGGGATTTCGGCGATGGTGGCACGTCGACTCTGCAGAATCCTTCTCATACCTACACAACGGCCGGCACCTACACGGTAACGCTCACGGCGACCAACGCGTATGGTTCTGATGTCGAGACCAAGCTGAACTATATCACGGTCACATCGGCACCTGCCTGGACGGTCATCACGTACGACGACTTCGAGGCCGGAATGGGCAGCTATAGGGATGGAGGTGCCGACATGGCGCGTTACACCGGCGCAACCTATGCGCATCAGGGCATAGCAGCGGCGGATATCCAGGATAATTCCGGTGTCGCATCTTCTTTCTATCATACACTCGGGTACAACGTCACCGGTTATGCGACGCTTGAGGTGGAGTTTTGGTTCAGGGCAGTAAGCATGGAGAGCGGCGAAGACTTCTGGGTACAGTTCTTCGACGGTTCCGTGTGGCGGACTGTGGCGGCGCTTCGTTCAGGTACAGAGTTCGTGAACGGATACTTCTACAACGTCATTGTCACGATTTCGAACAGCCAATACACGTTCCCTGCCAACGCAAAGCTGCGCTTCATGTGCGATGCCAGCGCGAATGCCGATGACGTCTACATTGACGAGATCGAGTTCCGTGGCTCCACCGCAGCCGGAGGGGCGGCCTTGCAGATGACTCAGGGGCAGGAGCAGAGCCTTCCGGATGGGTTCACCCTATCACAAAACTATCCAAACCCCTTCAACCCGACCACCGACATTTCCTTCACGCTGCCGGCGCCCGGCAACGTGCTCCTGGAAGTGTACAACCTGCTCGGTCAGCGCGTGACGGTTCTTGCCGATGGTTCGTATGGACCAGGCCAGCACGTGGTAACCTGGAATGGTCGGAACGATGCGGGTGTCACCGTGTCGTCGGGGGTCTATTTCTACCGCATGGTATTTGGTGAGCGTGTTGAGACGAAGAAGATGCTGATGCTCAAGTAATCTCATACGCGTTCAATTACATTTGGACTACACCTAGTCCCATCAAGCCCGGCTTCCAGCCGGGCTTTTCTTATAGTTGCTTGTGCCAATAATCACTATTAAAACGGTCTCAGTGCCCTCCGAAGCAGCTAAATGGTCTGTAGTAACATACAGTATAACAATATATTATGAAAATTTACGAACACGCCTGAGTTAGCCTCATTTTTCACGAGATTATTCCGATTTTGTGAAAAAAATCTCTTGACTTATGACCACGCCGAAGTATAACAGAGACTGATTTGTCGATATTAGGACTGGTTCGACTGCTTTACTTACATTTGCCGCCGAAAGACCAGCCGAACAATGTGAAACCGTGGTGAACGCATCCACGCAGGAGGGTGCATGACGACAGCGATAGAAAGATTTCCGCAGAAGGAGGCGACCCTTCGGGCCGCATTCTGGGAGCAAGTCGCGTCTATTCCAGACGGCCACAAGATCAAGGAATGTCTACAATGCGGGACCTGCACCGGCACCTGTCGGGTCTCGTATGCTATGGATATCACACCACGCGCCACCGTTGCGCTGTTTCGCGCCGGTCTACTGGAAGACATTCTGCAAAGTCGCACGATATGGATATGCGCCTCCTGTTATTCCTGTACTGTCCGCTGCCCTTCTGGAATCAAAGTCACCGACACCATGTACGCCCTCAAGCGCCTGGCCATGAACAAGCGGATCTACCCGCAGAAATTCCCGGTACACGCGCTCTCAAGGGCGTTTGTGGACAACGTGTACAAGTACGGACGCAACTATGAGCTCGGACTGGGCATCCGGTATTTCATGAGGTCCGGCTGGACCAAGCTGTTTGGTCAGATGGGATATGGTTTCTCGCTCATGCGCCGTGGGCGTCTCAAACTGCTCCCCCGTAAGATCCGGCGGGTGAATCAGGTCCGTGCGATTATCAGGCGTGCCGACCAGTTGGGAGAATAAACCATGCGCGACTATGCGTACTATCCCGGATGCAGTCTTGAGCACACTTCCAGTCCCTACGATATGTCCGTACGCGAGGTGTTCAAGGCGTTGGACATAGGGCTTAGGGAGATCGAGGACTGGAACTGTTGCAGTGCCACCATGTACATGTCAGTCAAGAAGACGGTGGCACAGGCCATCAGTGCTCGAAACCTCGCCATTGCCGAGAAAATGGGTACGGATATTTGCGCTCCCTGCAGTAGTTGTTATACGATCCTTCGCAAAACCAACCGTGAACTCAACTGGGATCCTGCTAAGAGGGACAAGATCAATGAGGCGTGCGAGCCGCCGACCTGTCGTACAACACGACCGTCGAGATCCGCCACCCGTTGGACATTCTCGTTCACGATATTGGCCTGGAAACTATACGGACCAGAGTCAAGAAACCGCTGGCTGGCCTGCGGGTGGCGCCGTATTACGGCTGTCAAATCGTGCGCCCGTTGGGATTTTTCGATGACCAAGATGATCCGGTCACGATGGATCAACTCCTCGCTGCGGTGGGTGCAACCGTGACCTATTATCCACCCAAAGTACGTTGTTGTGGTGGGATGCTGATGACAACGCAAGAGGAGATCGCACTCAAGCTCAACTATACGTTGCTTCAGGCGGCGGCCGACAACGGCGCCGATATTATCGCCACCGCCTGTCCCCTGTGTGAGATGAACCTCGAGTCGTACCAGGGGAAGATCAATCGGGCGTTCGGCTCGGACTTCCATATCCCGGTTGTCTATTTCACCCACCTGGTGGGAGTTGCCTTGGGGATTTCTCCGAGGAAGATGGGACTTGACAAGTTGCTGGTGGCGCCGGACAAACTGATGGCGCGTGCCGCCGAGGTGGCGATATGACCAATATCGCTGACAACAATGGTAAGAACCTCCCACAGATAGGGGTCTACGTTTGTCACTGCGGGTCCAATATCGCCAAGGTTGTGGATGTTGCCGCAGTCGCAGGACACGCAGCTGGACTCCCCGGAGTGGTTGTGGCGCGCCATTATCGTTTCATGTGCTCCGACCCGGGGCAGGAACTGATCCAGAAAGATATTAAAGAGCTTGGTTTGGAGCGGGTGGTGGTCGCTGCCTGCAGCCCGCTCATGCACGAGAATACGTTCCACACGGCGATCGCCGCAGCCGGGCTTAACCGGTATTTCTTCGAGATGACCAATATCCGTGAGCAGGTGAGCTGGGTCACGACCGACCAGAAAGCTGCTACCGAGAAGGCCAAGGCGCTCTTGCGGGCGGCTGTCAATCGCGTCCGCTTCCACGAAGCGCTGGAAATGAGACGAGTCCCTATTACCAAACGCGCCTTGGTAGTCGGCGGCGGTATTGCGGGGATCGAGGCGGCGCTTCAGATGGCCGATGCAGGTTTCGAGGTGGTGCTGGTCGAACGGGAGCCATCAATCGGCGGTCATATGTCGCAGTTCGACAAGACCTTCCCCACCCTGGACTGCGCCGCGTGTATCCTTACGCAGAAGATGGTGGCGGTGGGCAAACACCCGCACATCCGACTGATCACCTGGGCCGAGGTCGAAAGCGTGTCAGGTTCTGTGGGGAATTTCAAGGTGAAGCTCCGAAAGAAACCCCGCTATGTCGACCCTGATATCTGCAACAGTTGCGGCACCTGTCTTGAGGTCTGCCTGAGCCGTCCGCTCCCTACGGAGCGGCGCATGAAGCTCGGCGGGCGCGTCTACCGCAAGGGGCGATTGCTGGACGTTCGGGACAAATACATCCTTGGTCCCAAGCACGACATCACCGTTCTGACCGGGGCGCAGCCGATGCCGGAGAATGTCGAGACATCGGTGGAGGAAGAGGTGACGCCATGACCCTGAAAATACATCCTGACTATGACATCAACGAAGTCATTTCCTCAATAGTGCAGAAATACGGCGCGAAACCATCAGCCCTCATCATGATTCTGCTGGATGTCCAGAAGAACTACAATTACCTCCCCAAGGATGCGCTCGAGGCGGTGGCCAAGAAAATGCGACTGCCGCTGGCGCAGATCTACGGTGTCGCCACGTTTTACCGCACATTCAGTCTCGAGCCCAAGAGGAAACACCATATCTGCGTTTGCACCGGCACCGCTTGCCATGTGCGTCAGGCAACGGTGATAGTCGACAAATTCGAGCGGGAGCTTGGAATTCCGTCCGGCAGCACGACGGGTGACCTTGAATTCAGCCTGGAGCGGGTCAATTGCCTCGGTGCCTGTGCGCTGGGGCCGCTCGTGACAGTCAATGACGACTATCATGGCCATATGAACGTCACCAAAGTGGATAAACTGCTGACGGAACTACGGCACAAGGCAAAGGGCCGCAAGACCGAAACGTCGGCAGTAGAGGAGGTCGCATGATTGCCGAAAGACTCCAGTCGGTGCAGGACCTCGAGAGGCTCCGCGAAAAGCTGACTTCCGAGTTCAATCCACTCAAATCGGTGATCACGATCTGTGCCGGAACCGGCTGTCGCGCCTGTGGATGCTTGCCGGTGGCGGAGGCATTTCGCCGCGAGATAGAACATGAACGTCTTGAAAACGAAGTCGAGCTTAAGACCACCGGGTGCCACGGTTTCTGTGAACGTGGGCCACTCGCAGTTATCGAACCACAGGGAATTTTCTATCAGCGGCTCAAGCCGGCCGATGTCAAATTGGTCATGGATCAGACCATCAAGGGAGGGCGAATCGTCCATCGTTTGCTTTATCGCGATCCCGGCTCGGGCGAGACGATCACCTATGCCAAAGACATCCCTTTTTACAAGAAGCAGTTGCGGCTCATCTTCGGCAAGAACGGATTCATGGACCCCATGTCCATCGCTGATTATATCCGACTCGGCGGATATGCGCCGGCCGTCAAGGCAGTGACAACGATGGCACCGGAACAGATCATCTGCGAGGTGGCCAAATCCGGTTTGCGGGGACGAGGGGGCGGCGGCTTTCCGACCGGTAAGAAATGGGCATCGTGTCGTAAAGCCGCCGGTGAGGTCGAGTATGTCATCTGCAATGCTGACGAGGGGGACCCGGGGGCTTTCATGGACCGGTCGCTGCTCGAAGGGAACCCGCACTCGGTCATCGAGGGCATGATCATTGGCGCCTATGCAATCGGCAGCCACGAAGGGTTTGTCTACGTGCGGAACGAATATCCGCTAGCAGTTGAAACGTTGACGAAGGCGATTGAGGACTGCCATCAATTCGGCCTGCTGGGGAAGGACATACTTGGCACCGGTTTCGATTTCGACATTGAGATCTCCCGAGGCGGCGGTGCTTTTGTATGTGGCGAATCCACGGCTCTTATGGCCTCGCTTGAAGGCAAGGTGGGAGAACCGCGAGCCAAGTATATCCACACGGTCGATGCGGGTCTGTACGACAAGCCGACCAACCTCAACAACGTTGAAACCTGGGCGAACGTGCCGCTGATAATCGAAAAAGGCTCGAGTTGGTATGCAAGCATTGGCACCGAAGGATCGAAAGGAACCAAGGTGTTTGCTTTGACCGGCAAGATCAACAACACCGGCCTGGTGGAAGTACCCATGGGGATCACGCTACGCGAAATCCTCTATGATATCGGTGGCGGTGTCCCCGGCGGCAAGCGGTTCAAGGCCGTCCAGACCGGCGGTCCCTCCGGTGGAACGTTGATCGTGGAAACGCGCGATGAGTCGGTTCATGAGAGCCTGGTGGCGCACGGCGATATCAGCGATGACGAAGCGCCCGAGAGCCTGCTCGACCTGCCGGTCGATTTCGACGAGCTGACCAAGGTGGGCTCGATGATGGGTTCCGGCGGCATGATCGTCATGGATGAAGATTCCTGTATGGTTGATGTGGCCAAGTATTTCCTCAATTTCCTCCAGGAGGAGAGCTGCGGCAAGTGTGTGCCATGTCGCGAGGGGATTGTGGTCATGCTCAACATCCTCAGACGGATCTCGGAGGGGAAGGGGACGCTTGACGATATCAGCTATCTCGAACAGTTGTCCCAGGTGATCATAGATACCAGTCTCTGTCAGTTGGGCGGCAGTGCGCCGAACCCGGTGTTGTCGACTATTCGGTATTTCCGCCAGGAATACATAGCGCACGTGGTGGACAAGCGGTGTCCGGCCGGTGTTTGCAAGGACCTAGTGTAGTGTTTCATAATTGTATTGACATTTGATTTGAACTTTGATATTTTGGCCGGCGATGAATATCGCCGAGCCAATCGCGCTGTCTTCTGAGGAGCAACGGGTGATCGATGCCTGGGTGC